>JBEAPS010000242.1:0-3211 GCA_041164285.1 Pseudomonadota bacterium | reverse complement strand
CGGTATCCGCTTTCAGAAGTCAAGCAAACGAGTGATGAGGCCATGGGATTGACCGTTCAAAAGGGTGCAAGGAGGTGGAAAAACGGTGTCGTTCCCTACGTCCTTTTGGGTGGTATGCCAGAATCAGCAATGGTACATGCACGAGGCCAGTTTGCACGTGCTGGCATCAAACTAATACCGCGAACAAAAGAAGCTGATTACCTCGAAGTGATCATGATTCCGAAAACAAGTTGTCCCGATGAAGTGTGCAATTTTGCGGGATTTTCAAGATCCCTCGGTTTTAGGAAGGGCAAAAATTCTATTTATTTGGTGAACGACGAATCATTCCCTCAGTTCATTCAGTCACCAAACGCAGCTCAGGCAGATGCATGGCGAAAATTGGGTTTATTTACTCTCATGCATGAGATTGGACATGCAATCGGTCTACGTCACGAACAAGCTCATCCGGACGCAAAAAAACAAATTGCCCCATCAAGTAGTCAGTCCAAATTCGAGGGTAGAGGGGTGGCTGTAACAAAATTCGATTTTAAATCTATAATGCTCTACTGCTTGTCATTCAAACCAAAAGGCAAGCCTGACTCAACGCCCATCTGCGACATAAGGAACATGCCCACTACCTTAAGTAAATTAGATTTGAGTGGGATAAAAAAATACTACAATAAATAACAGACACTCAGTTCTTAGCTCGGATCGACGGAGCTACACTATAGCCTCGTCTAACGAAATTCAGAACTCGAGCGCTCTGAAATGGGATTTCGCGGAATTGCCAATTTCATGTGTCTATTCAATGTCGTGATGGTTTAGGAAAAAAATGCGCGAAATGCCGCTGAGCCTCTTAATAAGAAAAAAAGAAGTATTTCTTGCCAAACAGTTCTGCGATCAAATTGAAAAAATTTTAAAAAAATGGGCTTTTAAGGAACTTCTCTTCATTCATTTGCTCATCGCACAAGCGACAGTTTCCTTTTGCGATGGTTGCGCAAACACAAAGACCTACACTCAATTGCAGCACTCCGATGTGTTTTTCCGACCTAGAGCAATTTCTTACAGGCCCCCTTTCTATAGAGACGGGAGAACAGTAGTATCTGAAACCAGACGATTGAGTATTTTACAATTTGCCTTATTCATTTTTAAAATCTGAGAGAATGCGGATGCGTTTCAACATATTTTTTTGCTTGATTTGCTGCCTTGCCTCATTTTCTGTCAATGCTGACGTTGTACTTTCCAATGGTCAACAAAACTATCCTCTCGATGCATTCTCCCACGCAATTCTTCCAAAAGAGCAGAAAATCGCAGAGCTGACTCCCGAAATTTTGAGTCAATTAAAATTTAAGAACAGCAACTCAACTCTTTCGAACTTTGGATACAGCGCTGGACAGATCATCGCACGAATAAAAGTTTCAAACCAAAGTCAAACAGATCAGTGGGTTCTCAGACTCGGCAATCCGCATCTTAAAAATATTATCTTATATGAGATAATAAATAACCGCATTGAAGAAAAACTGAGAACTGGAACGACGGAGCCATTTACCACCCGGCCCATTCGCTTTCGTGATTTTTGGCTTCCAGTTACAGTCATACCTGGAACAGAAAAGACTTTCTATTTACTAACGGAGTCTGGTCAATGGCTGAGTCTGACTCCAGCACTCACCTCACCTGAGGCCGCGCAAGATATTCAAATAAAGGAATGGATATTTCAATTGCTTGGCATTGGGGGAATCGTATTTATACTTCTCTACAATTTATTTGTCTATTTTGTGACACGCGATCGAGCCTATCTCTATTATGTTTTTGCAAGTGTTACCGTGAATATTCTTGCCATTCCTGGTTCAGCAGGTTTACTTGTTTATATATTCCCAGCCTCGCCGAGTTTACTGCAAAACGTTTGGTTTGCCAGTGCCATCGGATGGATCGCGCTCACCTCTCTTTTCGCTGACGCGTTTCTCTTGAAAGACACCAATGCTGAAAATGAAAAACGCGTCTTAAAGTACTCAGTTTGGATCTCAAGTTTACTAGTTCCGTTGCCTTTTATTTTCGGACCGACACATGAAGTTGCCTTATTATTCAACTACATCTCAGGTGTTTTTCAGTTCGTCATTCTTACTATTGCTTGGCGTTCGGCATTTATCCGCAAATACACACCTGCCTACATTTTTCTCTGTGCATGGGGTGTTCCCATTCTATCAGCGATAGTGTTTTTTGCTGGCACCCACGGCTTTTTTCCAGTGACCAGTGACATTTTACACGCCCTAACATTGTCATCGCTATGGGAAGTTGTTTGTATGGCCACTGCTTTGGGATACCGGATAGTCGCACTTCAAAGGGAAAAAGAAAAAAGCCAGGCTCAACTCGTTGAAAAAGCGATTCTCGAAGGCGAGCTACAAGCTGCACGTGCTGTTCAAGAACAACTCTTACCTTTGCCGCAAAAAATTGATGGAATAGATTTCGTTACTTTCTTTCAGCCTGCTGATGTCGCAGGTGGCGATTGGTATGGCTACATTCATCATCACGAACAGCGTCGGGTTACCTTCTATATTGGCGACATTACTGGCCATGGAATCACTTCTGCCGTTCTCACTGGAGTGGTTTGTGGAGCCGTCTATTCAGCCGAGATGCGTTCAAGTCAGTTGAAGCACGTTCCTCCGCCAATGGAGCAGTTGCAACTCGCAGCAGAAGCTCTAGACAACACGCTTTCCCAGACTGCTGGACGCACAGGCCGACTGATGAGCATGTGTTTTTTAACGATTGACCTTAAGACCGGTGATGCATGGGCGCTCAATGCCGGACATACTTGGCCTATCCTTGTTCGAACCGTGAATGGTGCTGTGCGCTGTGAAAAAGTTCCAGGTGGAGGCTCATTACTCGGCTCAGGCACCAAAAAATATGGAGTACATGAATTTAGCCTCATGAGCGGTGACACACTGCTCCTCTATACGGACGGCCTTGTGGAAAATGAAAGCAAGCAGGGTGAAACTATGAGCTTCAGAAAACTCCGAAATTTACTTTCAGAGCCAGGGTCGCTATCTGAGCAAATGAGAAATCTCGAACATGCAATCAAACACCTTTGGGCAGACCAGAGGCTCTCAGATGACGTCACCTATCTTGGAATTCGTTTCAAAGGGACGTGAAGCCAAAAGATTCCACTGCAAGCCCGATTCCCTCGCTGCATCGTATTTGCGGACCTAGAAAATATGCACCACCCTGATAGGGAACG
>JBEAPS010000241.1:0-3294 GCA_041164285.1 Pseudomonadota bacterium | reverse complement strand
ATGTTGGTCGAAATATTGCCACGTTCTTCCTCGTCCACAAGAGTTTGTAGGGGAATTTTTGGAGTCGTAAGAGAATTGATCGTTCCCAATTCGTAGCTTTTCGCTTTATAGAAGACGACCTTGAGACCAAATTCGGAAGACCAAGTGAGGATATCCTTAAGTTGAAGTGCATGATCTGAGGGATGCAAAAAGGCATCTGCGATGCGGGCTCGCGATGGTTTAACATATTTAAATCGCAGTGATTTAGGGCGGGATCCCATGAGAGGAAGTAAGAGTCTCCAGCCGACAAGCTTGCATGCAATCCAGTTAAGTTGCAGGCGTTTGAGGAATTGCCGAGCTCTCCCTAATTCATCACAGTTTTGAAGTGACTCCCAACAGGATGAAAACTTTTTTTGGATTCCTCTTTCAAGTCGACGGCCGCAACTGGAATAAATCATTATTCTGAGGGTACCGGAGTCTTCGAGCGAATTTGATAAGGTTTTGAAAAAATCCTTTGGATTCGGCTGGTGATGCAACACTCCAAAGCATTGGACGTGGTCAAATTTGGGCGAGTGAACGAGGGCTGTCTGGGCGTCGCCATGAATGAGTGTCACAGGTTTAAAGTTGTGCCATCGGATTTTGCGCTCAGCTCGCAAGAGCGATTTATGGCTCAAATCAATGGCAACAATAGGGTTATGCGGATGTAAGGCCCGAAAGAGCAGAGGTTCGTCGGTCCCGCATCCTACGAGAGCGATACGCTTTTGATCAGGGAATGCATGCCGGACATCACGTAACTTTATGTCTTCTAAGCAGGGATTAGTACTATTTTGGCTGATCAACTGTGCGAACCCAGCATGAGCTTCAATTGAACCTGTTGGGTTGGGCTTCAGAAAAAAAGGCCTGTCGGGGTACGGAAATAACTCATAGAAGAACTGCATTCGCTCGATACAGCCCGCGAGATGTTCTACATTATTGAGTTCTATTGAATTTTCGCTATCACGCATGATGAGATCCCACCAATCCCCATGCTGAGTTTGCCGCAAATAAGTCCATTTGGCGCTTCCAACGTCACGGGTTTGTCTGTTGCAATCTCGCGGCCCAGCTGCTCTATGCTGGGGTGCAGTCGACTTTTTTCAATTCCAGAGCCTCGTAGGGTGTACTTGTTTCCCTTCTTTTCTGTGGAAAAGAGCTGAGCGGTGAGTTCCCAGCCGCCGCACGTCGACATTCCGTGACCAAAAATTCCTTTGCGCGCAGTGATGACGGTTGAACGTGGTAAATTTTCAATCAGTTTAAATTCCGACCAATCACCAGGCGTGCCTGTGGCATGCATGTCCCAGGTGTTGACCTGCTGTGGGGTGATGTTGGCTTGCTCGAAGGCGTCTCTTATACAGAGTTTTGGGCCTTCCATTGAGGGTGTGATGATGTGCTCGGCATCGGAGCTGAGGCCTACTCCCATGATTTCGATACCTAAAGACTTCTGCCCCAACTTTTCCATCGCTTCGTCGGCGGCGAGAATCCATGTGCAAGCACCTCCGGCTACGTGTGTGCCACGTAAGTTACACAAAGGCACGCCAACATCGCAGCCCGCTGCGAGAACTTTGGCAGCATTGAACCCAGCAACCAGTTCAGGTGGTGGAGCTAAATCAGTTGTTCCAATAATGGCGGCATCGTATTGTCCGCTTCGAATGCCATCGATGGCTTGTCGTAGGATAAGTCCAAAGGTCGCACATGCGCCGATAGAGGCGTACGAGACACCGTGAATTCCATGCAACATGGAGACTTGAGCAGCGGGCGCGTTGGGAAGGTTCCAAAGCAAATTAGCGTTCACTGCTTCCCAGGGAGGAGTTGGGTTTTTCCACTTATCGGTTAAAATCTTCTTTGCCTTGGCTTTTGCCCGAATGACGTTCAGTTTATCGTTTGCAACATCGGCGCCGATAGTAATGCTCTCCATTTCACTGAATTCGCGCAAATATTCCTTCAACCCATCAGACTTTTCGCACCAATATGAATTCCAACTTTCCCAAGCAGCAGCTCGTTCGGGTGAGTCAATTTCAAACGTTGTTGGCGCTTGAGGAGCATCAGGATTATTTGTTTTGCCTTCAATATGGTCAGCCAGTGCACTGTTTCTTTCGGGGTGAGCCCAAAACTTTTGCCATTTGCGCGTTGCCGCTGTGTACTCGTCGTGACCTTTGAAATAGGCCTCAAGGTCGCCAAAACCGCTGCCATAGCAAACAAATACACGTGGATCGAGCTTCTTGAGGCTCGCTTCGAGTCCTGGGTTACTCTCAAGAGCATCGATCGAGGTGCCAACTGCCATTCGGACGTGGGAATAACCCTTGTCGGAGAGTTGCGAAAATTTGTTTGGAGCGTGCCGTTCTGAAATCCAGCTCCGGTATGAATTGAAATCGAACTTGGGATTTCCGACTAGAAACGCACCTTGGAGTTGTTCGATAGGACTCAAGGCGGGCTTGCCTTCCTGAATGAGAGACATGAACTCTCGTAAGTTTGCAGCACCGGGAGAGGTGATTCCCACGCCATAGAGTGACACCGTTCGAGAGTTACCGCTGACCTTGTTAGAGTCTTGATTTATATTAGACACTTGCGTTCCGCTCATACAGCTCTCCCTCGTTCAGAATGAAACAAAAATCTGTCTGCCCCGTGCGGCCAGAGCTGCATTGCGTATCAATTCCAGTCGCCTGCGGAAATTCGTCCGTCGTACATGCCTGAAATATGGAGCTCGGGCAAGCAGACAGGTCTTGACTAAAGTGAGGCAACTGATTAAAGCCTCGCCCATCACTGTGGTGGCTGTAGTCAAGTGGTTAAGACAATGGATTGTGATTCCATCATGCGCGGGTTCAAATCCCGTCAGCCACCCCATCCTCATTTGAATTTCATATTATCCATTTGAGTACCCTCGTGTGTCTGTCCCTTCGAAAATGTTCGGGTGCAGATTAATCTCCTGTTTTTCCCTGAGATTATTTAAATGACCAGAAACATTTCATTTACTTGCTGTTTCTAAATATCAAAAAGATTTTCACCGATAAAGAAGTGTGTCGTTATTGGAGGAATTTATGAAATTCTTAGTTGCGATGAACACACTTGTGGTCGCGTCCTTGAGCTCAGTGGGTATGGGAAACTGTGTCACTAACAACATGGGTAGTTTGATTCTGACCACTTGCAGTGATGGCTCTTCACACATGCAGAACAACATGGGCAATGTTGGTATTTCTAGCGGATACAACGGCACCGGAACGAGCTGGACGGGTATAACGACACGTTCAGGCAACGTCTCAAACATAACGATCAACAACTCCG
>JBEAPS010000240.1:0-2676 GCA_041164285.1 Pseudomonadota bacterium | reverse complement strand
CATTGCGGTTTTTAGGTGCAGTTGCAGAGGCTTCTAGGTCTGGAAAGATAGTCGTGTTTTCGAGTAATTTTCCGGTTTCATCCACCACGACAAGTTTGCTGCCGGTGCGAATGCCGGGGTCAACACCGAGAACAATTTTCTTGGGAATTGGCGGAAGCAACAACAACGAGCGAAGGTTTTTTGCGAATACTGAAATTGCTTCTTCTTCGGCTCTGTTCTTGGTTTCAAGGCGCAATTCAGTTTCAATGCTGGTGGAAAGCAGCCGCGAGAATGCATCTTTGACACATTCAGCCATAAGGCTTTTTACAGGAACAGAAGCACGCCCTTCGATCACCCGATCACTTACAATGGCTTGTGCGGTCTCACCATCATAGTCGACGGTAACCTTAATGATCTCTTCTTTTTCTCCGCGTCTGAGTGCCATGAGCCTATGCGCGGCAATCGTATTCACTGGCTCGCGGAAGTCATAATAGTTTGTGTATTTAGTTTTCTTTTCTTTATGTTCATCGCGCACAACGGACACAAAATGTGCGTTGTCAAAAATCCATTGCCGCAGCTCGCCGCGGATTTCAGCGCGCTCTGAAATTTGCTCCGCAATGTAGTCTTTAGCCCCTTGAATGGCGATCTCGAGTGTTGTGACTTCAGGGTGCTGACCCACATAAGCAACACAAAGCTGCACTAAATCTTCGAGAGAAGGATCTTGTTTTAGAATTTCCAGAGCGAGGGGTTCGAGTCCTCGTTCTTTCGCAATTTGTCCACGAGTGCGCTTTTTTGGCTTGAACGGAAGATAGAGGTCTTCAAGTTCAGCTTTGACTTTGCAAGTTTTGATTTTCGACTCTAGAGCGGGCGTCATTTTGCCCTGCTCTGTGATCGATTTGAGGATCGTTTCTTTTCGCTCATTGAGAGCAATAAGATATTCGAATCGGTCTCGGATATCGCGGATTTGAATTTCATCAAGTCCGCTGGTTGCTTCTTTGCGGTAGCGTGCAATGAATGGAACCGTGCAGTCGTCAAGAATGAGCTTGAGTGTGCTTTCAACCGAACCCGCTTTTAGGCTCAGCTCAGTTGAAATGTCGTTCACGATTTCTTGAGTCAGCAAAATATCCTTGTTTGCCATTTTCGTCTCTCTTTTACGAGTTTCCTTAATAAAGAAGAGGGGGCCCCGAAGAAACCCCCCCTCTTCCAGACTTTGTCACCCACCGGGCAACAAGCACACAGTTTACGTCAGCGCGCAGGATTGACAAGCTCCGTACCGGAGAAGAAGAATCCAAGCTCGATCGCAGCGTTTTCAAGGGAGTCCGAACCGTGGACTGTGTTTTCGCCGATGCTCAGAGCATGCTCAGCGCGAATTGTGCCCTTGTCAGCTTTTTTAGGGTCAGTCGCGCCCATGAGTTCGCGGTATTTGAGCACTGCATTGGGTGCCTGAAGGGCAGATACAACGACCGGTCCAGAGCTCATGAACTCAACCAGTTCGCCAAAAAATGGGCGCTCTTTGTGCACAGCGTAAAACTGCTCTGCTTCGCGGCGTGACATATGGATCATTTTGGTGGCAACGATCTGCAGCCCTCCCTCTTCGATCATATTGAGAATTTTGCCGACCAAGTTACGACGAACGCCGTCAGGCTTGATAATTGAAAAAGTCATTTCCATTGTGTGAATCCTTTCCTGTGTTCGACCTCTCGGCCGCAATTCAGGCCGCAGTATTGTCAAACCCCTGCACCATGTCAATCAGCAGAGTCCCAGAAAATTCGAAATAAATTGGCTTATAAATCAGGAGAAATCACCGTCCACACCGTAATTGGCAAACTCCTCTGTTGGCTGTGCCGAGCGGTTAAGTAGATGTGAAATATGGCCAAATTGTCCTTTGGGTTTTTGAGAGTTCATGAGTCCGGCCAGAATTTGCAGATCAATCTTGTATCTAGGATTGTGATTGCGAAAGTCGCGGACAGTTTCTTTCAACACACGCATGAGCATGCAGAGAGCGAATAGGTTCTCTAAATCCTGAACTTTTTCCGGAAGCAGCTCAAGGTTTGCAGGGTTCTCGGAGAGCGACTGTAAGTAGGAGCGAGTTAATGCATCTTCCAGGTCTTTAAGTGCGGGGGTGTATCGAACGGGGGTTGATGATTTTTTAAGGTTTTTGATAATGTGTTTAGTAAATTCACTCTCTGCCCCTAATATGTCACCAAAAACAGGCAAATCTTCGTTCCGCTCGGTTGTGAGCCAGGCGAACTGCAGGCTCAGCACTGTCGCAGTGAGGTCTTTGAGACAGCTTTGTTTCTGGAGTCTGTACTCCTCATCATCAAGACTGTCAGTTTCGTAATTGACCAAATAGAGGTGCTCCTCTGCACTGAGCACCTGTCCAAGGTGAGCGTGACCGTGAATGCGAACAAGTAGGCCCAAGTGATCAGCGGCAATGACACGACTCAAAAGGTCGTGAGCAAATTGTGGAAGGTCAGTGAGTGAGTCGTTATCTTCTTGCAGCTGGGCGGCGTACTTTCTTGTCAGATAGACCCGTTCGTTGAGTTTATGGAGCATAACCTCACTCCATTTTTCACGCGCATTCCCTGTGTTTGATACCGGATTGATGAGTGTGTTGTCTCGACTTTGAGCCATGGCAATGTGGAATTCCGCAAGCATGCGTCCCAGGCGTCCAGACGTCTCAATGAGTGAAAGCCA
>JBEAPS010000239.1:0-15098 GCA_041164285.1 Pseudomonadota bacterium | reverse complement strand
AGATGAAAGTATGAGCTTCATCGATGTACTTACCTTGGTTTGAAGAAAATGCACTATCTCCCAACTCAGATCGGCATGAAATTGTTCATCTCTCGCAATAACGTCAAATACGTTCTTGATTACTGGTTCTTGAGCAAGAAGTGAGCTCTCACGCGCATGAGCCGCGCTCAGCGCTTCCATTAAACATCCATCACTAAAACACTCAAGGATGAGTTTTTCGAGAGAGTCATATTCGCACGAGTGCTTCAAAATCTCTGGCATAGCATCCGGAGAAAAAGCTTTACCGGACAATGAGGATGCTACGGAATAGCACAGCATCGCATGGGTGATCTCTTGACTTGCAGCTCTGAACACTTTTTCCATGAGTTCGGGAGGAGCGCCCAATGCGATGAGCTGCATACTCAATTTCGAAAAAGCTGGAACACTGATGTGTTCTTTTGAGGCATTTTCAAGCCAGATAGCCTCAAGTGCTGCCCGCGATTTTACATCAGGCTTTAATATGATGTTTATTCCGCAACCATTCCAGCCCGAACTCTCCCCCAGTGCAGATAATTTCGACATGGTTGGTTTTCCCTTATTTCGAAGGGGGCGACCATGACCTTGCACTCCTGATATAATGAGAACTAACCTGCAAGTGCAGAAAATGGAAACATGATAAGCCCAAGTATCAATGCATCCCTGATCCTTCTCTTTGCTATTTTGTCTGAGAAAATGCCCATTAACGAAGAAGCTCTGAAAACCATTACAGCCAATGACAGCACAGTAACCACAGCATAGGTAACGAAAATAGTCACAGAGACGTTCATTCTGAAAAGAATGCCGAGCAACGGCAAACCGATGAGAATCGAGACAACAAATCGGTTCATCGAACGAACATGTTGAGAAACTTCATCCACACAAGCTTCTTGACCTTCGGTGGGTTTTGTTTTTTTCAGTGCGAACATAACGAAGAAAAAAAGTGGCAAACCAAGCACAAAAATCAATAATATACTGACAAAAATAAAATCCATTGCAACTCATCCCTTCACCAGAGTCTCGACAAAGACTCTAACCATTTCCCACGTACTTTTAGTTTTGGGCAGGATGGCGACGTTTTTTCAAGATTATAGGCACTCTAAATGGCATGGGAGGGAGTCATTATTTTGGGGCATAGGCCCGAAATTCGATAACCGACAAAATTCTCAGATACCGCGTTTTGCATAAGCGTGAACTAATAACAGGTTGGTTGGAACACTTAGAAGTTTGCACTCCGTTGGCCAAGAACCTGAGGCCTGAATGGCAATCGGTCGCAAATTTTTATCGGCATAAAAAAACCCACTCAATGAGTGGATCTTCAAAATAGATGGCGGAGAGAGAGGGATTCGAACCCTCGTACGGGGTTTAGCCGTAACACGATTTCCAATCGTGCTCCTTCAGCCACTCGGACACCTCTCCGCACGATGGGGTGGTTCCTATTCCAGCCGGAGTGATTTATCAAGATGTCCAACAATGAGTTTTGAGATCGATTCAGGGAGAAACGGTAAATGTTGAAGGTTTATAGTTACGAGAGATGCTCAACTTGCAAAAAAGCTCTGGCATGGCTGAAGAGCAATGGAAAAGAGGCTCAAGTTCTTCCTATTGTGGAGCAGCCTCCCAGTAAAGCGGAGCTCCTACAGATGCTGGGTTACGTGGGCGAGCTCAAACGCCTGTTCAACACGAGCGGCGAGCTTTACCGAGAGATGCAGCTGAGCCAGAAGCTTCCCTCAATGACTCAAGACGATGCTCTCAACCTGTTGGCTGCCCATGGGAAACTCGTCAAACGGCCTTTTGTGTTGGGTGATGGTGTGGGGTGCGTTGGATTCAAAGAAGACGAATGGCAGAGTAAGCTCTGACCATTGCTCATCCTCAAATCCAGTCGATGACCATCTTTGTTGAAGTTGGTAACAAACCCGCTCTTTGAGCACGCGTGTTGAGCTCTTCAAAGCCCTGTCGGTCTCTCGGGTTGATGTCGATGGTTGTCTCATTGGCGTAGAGATCGAGGTAGTGCCGGAGCTGTTTGCTCGAAAGCGGGCTTGAGTAGCGGTGCTCAGGGGTGTGGGCAAGCCTTATGAACTCTTCTCTGTGCTCGACTGCATACTTGCAGCTCTTTCGGAGAATAAGAGAAATATCACGACGACTCACTTCCGAAAGTGCGCGGTTCACGACATTGAGGCCTAAAGGCAGCGAAGCGTTTGTTCGTAGTGTCCACTGCTCACCAATGTCGATGAGTCGGACACAGTTGTGGTCAGCGAATGTGAGCCTTCCTTCATGTATAAGCAACGCGGCGGTGGGCTGTCCGAGTGACTCTTGCTTTTCAAGCTCTTCAAACACTCGTGCCATAGGTACGATGGGCACAACTTTTGACGATTTAAAGGGAAATTGAAGAAGTTGCGTAATTGCGTGGGCAGTTGTTGATTCGCCGGGTGTGAGGAGGAGCAACTCATCAAGGCAGCTTTCTGCAGACGTTTTGAACAGTGATTCGCCGCGGCCCCCCTTCAGGGTGACTATTACTGGCCCGTAGGAATCGCCGACTGATGCACCCATGCGCAGCGGCTGATAACGTTCAAGCAGCCTCAGCGCATGAATCGCTGATACAGCACACACATCAGCCCGCCCTTCGCTCGCCCACTGGTTGAGCTTGTGGGTGTCTGCTTCCTCAAAACTGAACAAATAGTTACGACCATCAACAGAGCTCTCCACGAGGCCCTCTGCAAGTGGCCAAAACATCAGACGGTCGTCTGGGTCTGGACTATGTGCTACGTGGACGTGCAATTCATCGAACAATGGTGAACCTCGTCAAGAGAGTGAAAGCAGCATCTTTGGGGCTATTGTTGTCTGCCGTCAAGCATTTCGCTAGGGTAGCCGACCGAGAGGGCTCTGCCAATTGTCTGTCTTTCCTTGATTAAAATAATCCTGCGAAAGTGTCTTGACCGAATCAAATGATTCCACTAAAGCGGACAACTCAATGCATCGGGCCTACCCCGCGGTGGCGGGTGAACCCTTGAGGCTGTCTGCGTTTGCTGTGCAAAGGAATACGCCTGTGAGTACGAAGTACGCTATTGTTAATGTTTTCGGTCGTCAGTTCAAAGTAAAAGAAGGCGACAAAATCCAAGCCAACTATTTTGCCAGCGATGTCGGCGCTAAGGTGTCTTTTTCTGACGTCTACATGCTGAACAACGGCGGAAGCTTCAAAGTTGGTGCACCAACTGTTGCCGGCGCTAAGGTCACTGCAACCGTTGCTGCTCACACCCGTGCTGACAAAGTTCTGGTGTTCAAGTATCTCAACAAGAACCATTTGAAGAAGACCCAAGGTCATCGCCAGCCCTACACTGTCCTGACAATCGACAAGATTGAAGGATAAGGCGAGAGTATCTAAGGTCTTTATTTAATTCGAGGAATTTGCAATGGCAACCAAAAAAGCCGGTGGTAGTACCAAGAACGGTCGAGACAGCAACCCTAAATACCGTGGCGTAAAAGCCTACGGTGGCGAGTCAGTGAGAGCTGGCAACATCATCATCCGTCAAGTGGGTACCAAGGTCCATCCTGGTCTCAACGTTGGAATGGGCAAAGACTTCACAATCTTTAGCAAGATTGATGGCGTTGTTAAATTCGAGTTCATCGATCGTAGCCGTCAACGCGTCAGCGTTTATCCCTCAGGTGCAGAACTCTGAGGATTTCTGGCGAATCAAAGAGACCAGGCATCGGTTGTATGCCTGGTCTTTTTTTTTGCTTGTGAGATCTTTCCTATTTCCCAACGGTTCTCCTTTTGCTAGCGGTTTCGACAGAAGTCACTTTTGCGAGTGGCAGGGAGCATACTCTGAATGAAATTTATTGATACGGCCGAAATACAAATCAAAGCGGGCGACGGTGGTGCCGGCATGTCACATTTCCGCCGTGAGAAACATGTAGCATTTGGTGGACCTGACGGCGGCAATGGCGGTCGGGGTGGCAACATCGTTTTGCAAGGCGATGAAGGGTTACACACCTTGCTCGACTTTCGCTTCAACCGTGTCCATGAAGCTGATGATGGCGGAAAAGGCGGTACGAACAACCGGCAAGGTGGTGTCGGTGAAGATCTTGTTCTTAAGGTTCCTTGCGGCACTGTGGTTTTTGATGTCGACACCGATGAAATCATTGGCGAGGTCGTTAAGCATGAACAGCAGATTGTGATTGCTCAAGGCGGTAAAGGGGGAGTGGGTAACCATGTTTTTGTAAGCTCGAGTAATCAGGCCCCCACAAAAACAATTCCGCCGGAAATGGGCGAACGACGCCATGTGCGGCTCGAACTCAAAATGCTCGCTGACGTGGGCATCATTGGCGCACCCAATGCGGGTAAGAGTACATTGATTACTGTCATTTCAGCTGCACGCCCTAAGGTCGCTGACTATCCATTTACAACGCTCATTCCAAATTTGGGTGTGGTGAGTCACAAAGATGCCGACCCATTTGTTGTTGCTGACGTACCGGGCCTCATTCCGGGGGCCTCTCAAGGAAAAGGTTTAGGGCACGACTTTCTGCGTCACGTCGAGCGAACACAAATTCTCATTCATCTAGTAGACGCGAGTCAGGAAACGATGGAAGCGCTCGTTCAGGACTATGAGGGCATACTTAATGAACTCGAACTCTATGATGCCGAGCTGCTCAAGCGCCCTCGCCTGACAGTTCTTTCTAAGCTTGATTTGGTTATGCCCGACACTGAAGACACATATTTGAATGAAGAAGCCGTAGAGGGATTCCGCAATTATCTGCGTGGAAAGGGAGTTGAATTTTTGGAAATCAGTTCCGCGCGGCGCATGGGAATTTCTAAAATGCTCGACCAAGTTGTTGAGCTCTTACAAAAATTAAAGGAGGGGGAATAAAAGTGGCAAAACAAAATGCGGATCAGCAAATCATTCGAGCAGGTGACAGGATTCTTGAGAGAGAGGAACTTGTGAAGCTTGCTCTGGCTATCGGTCTTGAAAAGAAGGCTGTGAGACCCGTGGCTATGGACTTGCGCCCTCAAGGTGCATTTACCGAGTACTTTGCAATTTTAAGTGCCACGAACGCGCGTCAGGTTGCAGCTGTGGCTGAAGAAATTCGCCTATTTTTTCGAGATCAATTGGGCATTCAACCTGTCTCAATAGATGGGCGTGAAGCAAAAACTTGGATCTTACTCGACTATGGGTTTTTGTTCGTTCATGTCTTTCAGGAACCTACGAGAGAGCTTTATGCGCTTGAGCAGCTGTGGAGCAAAGGTAGGTTCATTCAAGCGACTGAAGATGAACTTGCAAGCTTACTGGCTGAGGTGAAAGCCGCACTTCCCAAGCCTGTGGAAGGTGAGAGCTACACTGAGGCACAACTCTGAAAATTGAGTCATGCAAATTTTCTGCGTCACACCTTGGAAACTCACTGGTGCTCCCGCAAAATCTTGGTCGGAGGAGTTGCTCAAGAGGATTGAGAGATCTTCTTCTGTGTCAATTCTTTCTCCGAGTAAATCGCTCGATGGTGATCGTTCTGTGGAGCAGTTTTTAGTCAAAGAGTGTGAAAAAATAATCCATGAGCGTGGCAGTCTTTATTTTCTAGACGAGCGCGGTCAGAACTTAACGAGTGAACAATTTTCCGAAGAGCTGACACAACTCCGCGATCGTGGAACCCGGAGTTTGGGTTTTGTGTTCGGTGGGGCGTATGGTCTACCTGCGGGATTGTCGCCATTTCTAAAGCACGGGCGGCTCATCTCGTTATCGAAAGCGACATTTGCTCACGAACTCTCCTTAGTTGTACTGCTGGAGCAAATATATCGTGCTGAATGTATTCGTTCGAATCATCCATATCATCACGGCGGTACTTCGGCTTTGGCTGAGCTGGCTCGAGACCATTTTCCGCGAAGAAAATAAGTGCAATATTTGTGATGCGACAATGGCTCGCAATTCAGGCACGATTTGCTTTCGATGCCGTCAGGTCTATGCGGGATTGCGTTGGTCGGGTTGTACCCGCTGTGGTGAGCATGAATGTTCTGGGGCGTGCAATGAGCTACCATGGCTGCTTTCAGTGACTTCTATATACATCTATGCCTCTTTTCATCGTCAGCTGCTCATATTGGCAAAGGAAAGGCAGTCAGATGAGGCGATATTAGTTCTATTTGAAGTTTATGGTTATCAAGTGGTCGAAAAAATGAAGGAACTGATCATAAAGCATTCAATAAGTACAATTTTAATTGCACGCGTCAGGATCAAGCGAATCGTTGGACTCAATTGGCATCCGTTTGAGTTTTGGCGTACTTGCGCATGTCGGGCTCTTAAAGAATTGAGTGAATCGAATGTTCTTGAAAAGAGCGTTTCTATCAAAACATTTCTTCCAGAAGGACTTAAAAAGCGTTCCATGACTAGTTCTGGAAAGCGACGAGAACAAATGCGATTCAGTTATGAGCAAACATCGAGTGAGGTAAATAGTAACTCTAGAAGTACGATTGAATCCGTGTTGATCCTAGATGATGTTCTCACCAGTGGTGGTACTATTTTAAAAGAGTCAACAGAGATTCAGTTGCTCAGAAGAAAAACATCATTTGTTGAATTTCATGCGATGACACTGTTCAGAACTCCCTGCAAACACAAGCTTGATACAAAGAGAGAAGGCGATGGATTGGAACAAACTTTTTTCTGATGCACTCCTGAGGCGAGTTCGGATGGAAAAACGTCTCGAGAACTCGCATGAAATAGGTCGCATATTTGCGGGTGCGGCTGATGGAATGAGCGGCCTGATGGTGGATGCATTCGGCCCCCTAGTTGTTCTCACCCTCTATAATCCAGACTTGTTAACTCATATAGATGAAATGCTTTCATCACTTCGTCGCATTCTTGGCTCAGACCGTCATGTGTTGGCAAAAGTGAGAAAGAGGGAAGGTGGTTACGTTTTCATCGATCAGGAGCAGATCTTGGGTTGTTCGTGGCAAGCACAAGAAGATGATTGTTTTTTTGAGGTACGTGCTGACTCTGAAAATGACTTCGGACTTTTTCCCGATGCACGGCCAGCGCGGCTTGCATTGCGTAAGCTGGTCACCAATAATTCCGTAGTGCTCAATCTCTTTTCATACACGTGCGGATTCTCGGTAGTGGCCATGCGCAATGGAGCTCAACAAGCGATCAACGTCGACGCAAGTGCTGAAATGCTCACGTGGGGTAAGCGGAATGCAGTTCTAAATGGGGTTGATTTTGCTGTTGTCCCCGAACTGACACAAAAATATCTCAAGCGTCTCGAACGGCGCGTGCACGAAGGTAAGATTCAATGCCCAGATATTTGGGTTTGCGATCCTCCTGCTTTTGGCGTTGGACGCGGGATGACAAGGCTCTTAAAGAACTTTTGGATTGATTTTTGGTTGTGTGTTGAGGCGATGAAGCCAAGAGCTCTCATTGTGCTAAGAAACGATCGCACTGGTTATCGTAAGGGAGATACCCTACGTGAAGAACTGTTGCCCAAACTGAGCGGCCTCTACCAAATTGAACCTGTGCCTTTTGATCAATGCCCGTCGCTCTGTTATGGAAGTATCGACGGCTATTATAACTTAAACGAATCATTGATGCTTTTAAGGCGGTAGAGAATAAGTCACTGTTTGCCGATACAAGCCAATGATGGTGGTGGGTCTGAGCCAGCCAGCCGCGGCAGTTCTAGGTTGGTTGAGGTTATCTCTCCACTGGCCGTGTCCGGAGGAACAGACATGACAAATCTAACAGATATTCCCGTGGGAAAGCTTTCAACTGAGGTTGAGTTTAAGGCTAAGCCTTCAGAACCAATAAGAAAAAGCCCGTCCCCTGAGGGCGCCGTTGGTCGAGATATACTGCCGCCATTGTACGCAGACGAACAGCACAGCACCTGGAAAGAACTTTTTAAACGGCAGGAACAGATTCTCGAAGGTCGGGTATGTCAAGAGTACCTGAAGGGGCGTGCATTGCTACAGTATCCGAAGGATCGCGTTCCTGATTTAGCGTATTTGAGCGAGCGTCTCAGGCAGGAGTCAGGTTGGCAGATCATTCGCGTCGAAGGCTATGTGCCGGAAAATATATTTTTCAGACTGCTGGCAAACAAATGTTTTCCCTGTACCGATTTCATTCGGCACCCGACTGAATTGGAATATACTCCCGCTCCGGATATGTTCCACGATCTTATGGGTCATCTTCCTCTTATCATGAACCCCCGTTTCGCTTCGTTCTTTCATTCGTACGGTTTGGCAGGAACACGAGTGCAAAGTGAGGATGAGGTTGCTTGGCTGGGTCGAATCTATTGGTTCACGGTTGAATTTGGTCTCATGAATAAAAATGCGCACAACCCTCAATTGAGAGATCCGAAGAGCACTCAGATCTATGGTGCCGGAATTGTGTCCTCTGTGGGTGAAATCATGAATAGCCTTTCGGATGTCGTCAAAAAAGAGCCCTTCCATGTGGAATTAGTGGCGCAAAGGCCGTTTGATATTCACCACATGCAGGATACTCTTTACGAGATAGAATCATTTGATGAACTGGAGACAGAGTTTCGTAGATGGGCGTCGGACAAAGCACTTCTTGTGTAATGCTGCTGCCGCCGAGGAGCTCTGAGGTCTCGGGGATCTCGAACATGTGTTTTCGCTTTTTGAAGCAAACGATATTGTTAGGAGCGCTGCTGAGTGTGTTTGCATTCTCAGACGCGTTTGCACAGGAGGCGTCCGCAATATCTTGTCCGGAACCCGTTCCGGCGGACGAGTCTGACACAAAACTCAGAGCGCTTGATGCTATTAATGAGCAGGTAAAAAAATACAAGATCAGAAAAGAAAGCGGCAAACGAATCTTAGTGCCAGTTGCGAAAGATGCTGTCGCTCCAAAGTCAGGTGAGTGTTTTTTTGTTTTTGCCGATGGAAAAAACGACGTCGTTGCCGAAGTGGCTTTTCAGAAGGTGCAAAAATCGAAAAAAGGTGTCGTCGTTTGGGTTTTTTCACCAGTGCGCAGAGCTAAATCAATTAAGTCAATAGTTAACCTTTCCGCAGTTTCAGTTGAAGCTCTCGGTGTTACTGGAACTTCGAGCCCGACTGAATCGAGTGATGTTGCGCTTGCAGGGGAAAACCCGTTGTTTTTTCCTGCTTTTATTCTGATTCAAAATGCTCAACATCAGGCTGCTAATTACAGGACAGGAAACTCACTGAATGCTCCGGTTTCAGGATTTGGTACTCAGGTGGAGAGCTTCGCGCCCAAGTCTGCCGATAAAGTCTGGATGAACATGTTTGGCTTACGTGTTTCCTATGAGTCTTGGGAATCAGACACGCTTACGTTTCAAAAAACAAAGGCGGGTGAGAGTCAAGAGGCTCTAGCAACAGGAAATGGCCTGCATATCGAGGTTGTTTTGCGTTATCCATTAAAAAATCGTTGGCTCACGCGCATAGGTGGATTTGTGGGTCAGTCCAGTCAAACTGAAATTCTGGCAGCTAAGGCGAGTGCGATCGGGCCGGAGAATACTCAAACCGTGGCCCGAAAAGGTCTCGTTTTTGGTGGTGAAATTGAACTTCAGCCACTTGCCCCCGGATTCTTCGTTCAAGGAAAAATATCTGTTTCAACGAAAGAATCAGTCACAGCAACAGACGAGACTCCATCAACAGAGACTCTCTCATCGGAGGGGACAGTCGCTCGTCTTCACTTGATCGGTATTGCAGGAATTAGAATGCCTCTCATCAGCTCGAAAAATTTCTTTTTTGAAGGTCTTGTCAGAAGCACTCTGAGAACCGACAAATTTTCGCCTGAGGTAGCGCTTCTTGGACAGGAAAATCAGTCAGACGTGACAACTCATTTTCATGCCGGAGTTGGATACAAGCTTTGAGCCTGTGTTTTAAAATCCTGGTGGAAGGATGATCCCATTTAGCCCTGTCGTGAATCCTTGAAAGCTCTGTGTCTCTTCATTCAGCTGGGGAATGAAGGCGAACAGATAATCGCTCATGAGTTTGTGATAACCTTTCTCGCCATCTCTGAAATAGCTTGCACGGTCGAGCCTTTCTGATCCGCCCCAAGAATTCTTAATGATGAAAGCTGTAGGAATTCCAAACCTTGCAGCTGTCGCCTTCAGGGAGTCACTCACCTCGCCTTCGGGTGTTCTGAAATAGCGGCCTTCAAATGGATCAAAACCTTCGGCAACGTAGTCTTCTGCAACGGTGGAGTGATAGCCCTGGCGTCCCAGTCCGTTTTCTTCCAAATCGTTTAGACCGAATACTCCCTCTTGGTTCATTCCATTGAAATCAACAAACCAGTTGAGAACAATGGGGTGCCCTGCATTCATGGCACGCATCGCTCGGCGCAGGAGCGCTATTTGCTGTTCGGTGATTTCAGGGTTGCGAATGGGCTTAGCTGGCGCACCAGGTTGCGGCGCGTCAGGGTATGAGCTGAAATCGATAGGCCAAGAGATTTCACGCCAGCTCGCCATGACGTCGGATAATCTTTCTATTTGTCCGCGTCCTGTAGAAACAAGAATGTCGCTTGGGTTGACAATTTTCTCTTCGAGTTCTTTCATATTGACACCAAAAGCGCGATCAAGCTCAGAACGGACAACTGCCTTTGAACGTGATTGTGACAACGGACCAAATGCTATGCTCTCATTGAGGATATTGGTGGCCTGTTTCTGGCGGTCGCTTTTGGTGGAATTTGCTTCATCGGGGGCGAAGTCTGCTTCCGTCATGAGCCCATAAGTCAGAATAAGACGTGTGGCTTGTTGGAAAGAACCGCCCGTTTCGAGCTCATCATCGAACGTGTAAGCCAGCTGTTGCTCATAGTGCCTGTAAGTAATATACGTTTCCGAAACGTCGAGAACGTCTTGGCCGTCGGTTCTCAGCATCAACGACTCAATCCAGCCGGCCGCCGCATACGCCCAGCAGTTTCCAATGCTTTGCCATTTGGGAGAGGTGTGCGGCAAATTAACGGTTTTTGTCGAGGAAAGAGCGATAGGGTTGACAGGGTCTTGTCCGTTGCTAGAGCCAGCATTCTCAAGACCAGAACATGCAACAGAGAGTGTCAAAAGGCCTGAAAGTAAGCTGCCTGCACACAAGTGTCTCAATGAAATTAGCATTGTAGCTGTCTCCTCGCTCTGTTCTTATGGGTCGGTCGACGCGGCACAGTGGTGGGTAGTGGAGTTCTACGGTGAAGTAAAGAGAAAATTACAAAACACGGTGAAGTGAGCGAAAAGGCCGCTTATATGTGCGGTTCTCCTCAATTTTTATGAGCATGCAGGCATTGCTTCTCGGGCTTGAGTCACGCAAAATTGGCTTTGAAACTTTGAGGAGAAGACATGTCGAGCGACCAAAGCCCAAACGAGAAAAGTCCGCATTTCGGTTTTGAAGATGACTTACTGACTTTGCCGGATCAAAAGCTCGAGCGTCCGAAAATGTACAAGGTAGTTCTCAACAATGACGATTACACACCAATGGAGTTTGTTATTCATATTCTGCAAAAATTCTTCCGGAAAAATGAAAGCGAGGCGGTGCAGATCATGCTGCTTGTGCATAAAACTGGGAAGGGAGTTGCGGGAACATTTCCATTCTCCATAGCTGAAACCAAAGTGAAGCAAGTGAGCGACTTTTCAAGGCAGCATGGATATCCACTACTGATAACTTTGGAACAGGAGTGAACGCGTGCTGAGTCCTCAACTCGAAAAATGCATAAGAGCAGCCTTTCAATTTGCGACGCAACGGCGTCACGAATATCTGACAATCGAGCACTTACTACTTATGCTTCTCGATGATCAGTCTGTCAGTGAGATTCTCGTGAAGTGTGGCGGACAAGTTGAAAAACTTCGTGGTTCTCTATCGAGCTTTCTCGAAGAAAGTTCACCAACCGTCGATGTTCCTGAATCAGCCACCGAGGATGAGCAAACGTTTTCTCCTACAATGACGCTTGCTCTTGAAAGGCTAATACACAGAACTATTGTACGTGTTCGCAGTGCAGGACGTGAGGTTGTCGATACAGGAAAAATTCTCATCGAGATTTTCAATGAGCCTGACTGTCATGCCGCTTGGTTTATGGAAGAGCAGGGTTTGAATCGTTTGGAAATGATCCAGTACTATTCACATGCTCTCCCTGGGGCGCAGCGGGGTGGAACGGAAGCAGCTCAACAGGAAAATCAGGCTCAAAGCTCATCTGCCTCACAAGTCTCTGACGATGTTCTTTCAAAGTATTGTACTTGTTTAAACAAGCGTGCTGAAGATGGTCTCATTGATCCCATCGTTGGGCGTGATGATCTGATCGAGAGAATGGTCGAAATCCTATGCAGAAAAACGAAAAACAATCCAATTCTAGTCGGTGATCCGGGGGTTGGAAAAACAGCGGTTGTGGATGGACTCGCTCTTCGGATTGTCCAGAAAAAGGTTCCGCAGCGGCTCATCGACGCCGAAGTATATTCTCTCGATATGGGAGCATTGTTGGCAGGTACGCGTTATCGTGGTGACTTTGAAGAGCGTCTGAAAGGTGTTGTTAAGGCAATTGAGACAAGGCCATTTGGAATATTATTCATCGATGAAATTCACACTGTCGTTGGTGCTGGTGCTACAAGCGGTGGTGCCATGGATGCATCGAACTTGCTCAAGCCCAATTTGGCGACCGGTGGACTGAGTTGTATTGGATCTACGACATTCAAAGAATACCGAGCGCACATTGAAAAAGATCGCGCTCTCAGTAGACGCTTTCAAAAGATTGAAGTGAGAGAGCCAACAACTGAGGAATCGATCTCAATTCTCGAAGGGGTAAAGGGCAAGTACGAAGAACATCATGGTGTCGTGTATTCTAAAAACGCAATTCGGGGCGCAGTGGAATTGAGTGTCAAATACATCCACGGACGCTTTTTACCCGACAAGGCACTCGATATTCTTGATGAATCAGGCGCTAAAGTTTCGCTGCGCAACGATTCACAGGTACGCCGAACTGTACCGACGGTCCAACTAAAAGACATTGAAAAAGTTGTTGCCTCAATGGCACAAATACCTGAGCGCTCTGTGAATGCGGATCAAAAACTACAATTACAGGGTCTAGAAAATGACCTAAAAAGTGCAATTTTTGGACAAGAAAAAGCGATCGAAACTTTGGTCAGTGCCATTCACATGTCCCGTTCAGGCCTTTCCAATCCCATGCGGCCGATAGGAAGCTTTCTTTTTGCAGGTCCGACCGGAGTAGGGAAAACTGAGCTCACAAAGCAACTTGCAAAAAGTTTGGGAGTCACTCTGCATCGCTTTGATATGAGTGAGTACATGGAGCGTCATACTGTTTCGCGTCTTGTTGGCGCTCCGCCAGGATACGTAGGGTATGATGAGGGTGGTCTTCTGACTGAGGCTGTCACCAAAACACCCTATTCAGTCATTTTGCTCGACGAGATTGAGAAGGCTCACCCTGAAGTGCATAATGTACTTCTTCAAGTGATGGACAATGGTCGACTGACAGATGCCAGTGGCCGCACAGCAGATTTCAGAAACACTATTCTCATTTTGACCTCTAATGCAGGTGCGCGCGAGCTGAGTGGGCAAGGGCTTGGATTCAATCCTGAAAGCACAGAATCTCGGGCACTTGATGCTGTCAAGAAACAATTTTCTCCCGAGTTTTTCAATCGCCTAGATGCTGTGATCAGTTTTCACAGATTAAGTGATGAGGTAATCATTCAAATCATTGATAAAGCAATTGAACAGCTCCGCATGACATTGAATCCCAAGAAAGTCACGCTTAAGGTGTCGGAAGCAGCAAAGCTTTGGCTTAAGGCAAAAGGATTTGATCCGGCCTACGGCGCTCGCCCCTTGGAGCGCGTTGTTGATCGCGAAATCAAACAAAAACTGGTGAAAGAACTTCTTTTTGGTGCGCTGGTGAAGGGTGGTCAGTGTGATGTGGATGTTGCCGGTGATCAGCTGATTCTCACAACAAAGGAATATCAAAAAAGTTTAAGGACTCAGAGCAATGAGGCAGGCACAGGCAAGGCGATCGTTTAAACATGACTTTCAGAACCAAACGAACCTTGAGAGAAATAATCTCATTACTCCAGATGGATTTGAGAAACTAAAGGCGGAACGCGATGCACTTCTCAGAATAGAACGTCCTCGCGTCGTTGATGAGGTGCGTCAAGCAGTTTTGCAGGGTGACCGCTCAGAAAACGCCGAATACATTTATGGAAAAAAGCGTCTGAGAGAAATTGACAAGCGGGTGCGTTTTTTAAACAAGCGACTCGACACAGCAAAAGTGATTAATCCTCTCGAGCAGAATCCAGACTGTGTGCGTTTTGGAGCAACGGTGATTGTCGAAGACGAAAATGGGAAGAAGCAAACGTACATAATTGTAGGAGAAGATGAGATTGATCTCACACAAAGAAAAATTAGTTGGAAGTCGCCAATCGGGTCGGGACTAATCAAAGCTAAAATAGATGACGAAGTTGAAATTGACACTCCGCGGGGCACGATTGTTTTGACAGTTATTGGTTATAAATATGAATAATTTGTCTTAGAATACTCTTTCCGGAGTTGGAGCATTAGATAGTATTTGATCAATTTGCACCATGATTTCTGGAGTGATTTTCGTCTGTAATTCTTGGGCTTTCATGGTTTCAGTCAGTTGTTCCTTCTTCGTTGCACCTAAAATTACAGAACTGACATTTTCATTTTTGAGACACCAAGCAATTGCTAGTTGAGCCAAAGTCATCCCGATTTCCATACCTAATGCGGTTAGTTTTTTGAGATTTACGTTTAACTCCTCCATGCCGTTCTGAAAATAAATATCTTTAAGCCAACTGAGTGCTGGGTTGGAGAATCGAGAACCATCTGGAATGCCGTTCATGTATTTGCCAGTGAGAATTCCCGAAGCCAATGGAGACCAGACAGTTGTTCCCATGCGGTAGTCGCGGAATAAGCGAAGAAACTCTTTCTCCATTTTTTCGCGGTTGAGCATGTTGTATTGAGGTTGTTCCATTGTTGGACCAATCAACCCGAATTGACCCGAAATTGCATGAGCTTGAGTAATGAGATCGGCAGGCCACTCACTGGTGCCCCAGTAGAGAATTTTCCCCTGCTCTATAAGAGAGTTCATTGTCCTGACTGTCTCTTCCACAGGCGTGTTGATATCTGGGCGGTGGCA
>JBEAPS010000238.1:0-2934 GCA_041164285.1 Pseudomonadota bacterium | reverse complement strand
GGGATATGAAGGGTTCTTTCTGCTCACTTCGGTCATGGGCCTTCCCGTACTTTTGATCGTTTGGCTTTGCGGGAAGAAGTTTAAATTAAAAGAGTGAGTCGCACCGCTTTTTTAGTTGCTTCTTAGTGCGTGCAGGGATGATGTCGGCAAATGGGGCCAGCAAGAATGAAAAATATCCCAACCCAAAGCATACTCAGTAGAGCAAATGTAAGAAGAACCATGAAGACTTTATCACCATTTTGAACTTCCACAATTTCTTGGGCAAGTGCTTGAAGTTTCAGCTCTGAAGGTTGTGAACGAAGTTCAGCAATTGACTGTTCGATTTCCTCAGGGCTCAATTGGAGCGACATTTTTTCACTCAACTTTTTGAGCAACTCCTGCTCAGTGACTCCGTTACTTTTCGCATTTGCAACGAACTCTTTTGAACGTTCGATAATCTGATCAGCTGTCAGGCTCGATTCAACGATCTCTGATGCAAGTTGATTGAAATCAGCACTCAGTGACGATGGTTGTGAACGTGCGAATGCTTGGGTGTGAAAAAACAGAACGGTGAGAAGTGTCGCAATGACTTTACGCATGGCTCGTTTCCTTTTATTGGGTTTCAAAGCGCCATTGGTTTGTGTACCTTTAAACGCTTTTACGAGCAAGATTATTAAACACCCCGCGGCCAGACCGATCAGCCATCAGTGTGAGCGTGCCATTCGAATTTGAGAGTCTTTTTTAATAGGAGAAATACCTCATTTAGCATGTATTGGCGATGCAGCCGCAAACTTTCAGCAGTGACCCTATGAAGCAATTTCGAGTGCAAGTGAAACGCTGTCCGTGCAGAGTCCACCTCTCTCTCCGCCTTTCACAACGCTTGACATGTGGATCTTGAGAAATTTCAAAAATCCATTCAAAATATTTGGAAATTTGTGCAAATTCTCACCCTACAAGAAAAGACTGAGTGTATGATTGAACTAGGAAAAATACGTTTCATAGTCTCTATATGCATCGGCGGTATTATGCTTCTGTCAAGCGCCCATACAAATGCCTCCAACTTTAATTTTGAGAACGTGTATCCATTTCCACAGAAATCATTTTGGACTGCAATGAAATGGCGATGGTCCAGAGAGCCGGCCCAGTGGCCTGAGTTCCGCGCACTGAAATCCGAAGTTCGATCCGCACTCAAGGATTCGAATGCAGAGCCCACTGTTACTTGGATTGGCCACTCAAGCTTTTTGCTCCAAGCCGAAAAGAAAAATATACTCTTTGACCCCGTATACTCAGACTTTGTCGGACCAGTCTCATGGCTATCTCCGAGACGCGTTGTACCGCCTGGGCTTGCGCTCGAGCAGACACCCAAAATCGATGCCATTTTCCTGAGTCACGATCACTTCGATCACATGGATCTCCCCACTCTCGAGTACTTTGCTGCACGCGACACTCCCGTGGTCGTTGCTGGACTTGGGAGTAGAGAAATTCTTAAAGATGCAGGATTTTCAAATATTGTTGAACTCAACTGGTGGGAATCAAAAGAACTCGGCGTAGAGTTCAAAGTCACCTTCGTGCCGGCACAGCATTGGTCAACCCGTAATCTCATTGAACGAAATACACGCCTTTGGGGCGGATTTTATCTCTCGCTCGGTCGGAGGCTTTATTATTTTGTGGGTGACACAGGCTATCACCCCGAACTGTTCAAAGAAATCAAAAACAAAGCTGGCTCACCCGACTACTCCTTCATTCCCGTTGGAGCTTATGCTCCGCGTGAATTTATGAAAGACCAGCACGTCGATCCGGCTGAAGCGCTTAAAATTCACCTCGATGTAGGTTCCAAAAAGAGCGTAGGAATGCACTGGGGAACATTTCAGCTGAGCGACGAGGGAATTGATGCACCTTGCGAAACGTTGCTTGCTGAGATCACCCAGCAAGAACTCAAAGTGCAGTTTGATTGCATGGAACATGGTGAGTCGCGACAGGTCTTTAAATAAGTTTTTCAACTTAATCTTTTCATCATCGTTTGACTGCTCATCAACCAACGTGGCTGAATGTCGGCCACTGTGGTTGATACTCAGCCACCACAAACGGCATCTCTTGCTCCACTCTGCTCAAGAATTACACATAAAGCACTGAATCTTTGCCACAACGCCACTGGCATATTCATTGCTCAATGCGACCTCTCACACCAACTGAGCTTCCCCAAAGTTGCTCAAATACTGAACGGAGAGGTATGAATGAAACCAAGTCTTTTATTACGCATCGTCGCAACACTCTTACTGACATGCAGCTGTGGACCATCTGAAAGTCCTGATTCAAAAGTCTTTCAAATTATAGGACCCGACGAACGAACACATGCATCACATCACTACGATGAACTCGTCGGATCTCTCAGATTTGGCGATTTTCATGTGTGTACCGCATTTCTCAGCGCTCCGAACACAGTCTCAACCGCAACGCATTGTGCTCCAAGCCGAGAAGACATTCATCTATATTTATTTGTAACTCAAAATGGTACACCAATCGCACTGACGCGCAGACTCACGCACGCAAACTCTGCTTACGTGTCATTTGAAACAGCCAAGCCAACCTCACATTATCTTGAATTTGCAACGCTGAATGAGAACCAGCCGATTGAACTTATCTCCTACTCAGAACGCTATCATGACCTTCGTGCGTCACGGTCGGGATCATTCACAACAACCCCGCGCGGAATACTGCATAAATTAGATACGGAGGCCGGTTCGTCTGGATCGCCTCTTATTCAAAATGGCCGTGTCGTTGGAGTGCATGAAGGGGCTGTCAACGGTCAAGAATTAAACTATGCAACACGAACAATCGAAGTTCACACATCTCACTCAAACTTTGATCTTCAATTGGACTTCGAATGGAAATGCAACTCACAGTGCAGTTGGTACCAACCGGATTGTTACATTTGGAAGGAACTCAATTGCAGCA
>JBEAPS010000237.1:0-10843 GCA_041164285.1 Pseudomonadota bacterium | reverse complement strand
GATTTTTCAAACCGAATTGTTTCTCTCACAAACAAGACTTCCAGTTCTCACTCAAGTGAGATGAAGTCGTGGCTTGGGGTCGTTTTATGTCCGGATGAAGATTGTTGGCGAATATTGCAATCTCGTTTGTCCGGCTGGCATCAGAAGTGTGAACATTTTATGTTGGGCGGACTAGATATACGCGCCTTCTATTTTGGACGTGCTGAAAAATAGAAGCTTCACTCGCTCCGTGGTACCAAGTCTGGACTAGGTAACGCGTATAACTGACTCAACGATGATTTCTGGAATTCTTTCCCCTGCCCTTTCGACCATGCAATGCTCAATAAGTTGTGAATAGTACTTGAGCGCCACTTTGCCTGTGAACTTTTTCGAACAAGGACATCAGCAACTTCGTCCTGCTGAAGTGCCATCAATCGTCCATACCAGTAGGCGTTTCTCAAAATAATAGCGACGTAGGTGCGGGTTTCACGAAACGGAATCAAATCCATAAACATGAGGGTATTTGCCTCGGGAAACCGCTGCTTCCACTTATCTAAATTCCGGAGGCCTGCGTTATAGGCTGCGAGTACGTGCTCGACATTCCCATCATAACGTTTAAAGAGAGTTTCCATATATTTTACACCGGTGCGCACATTGGCACTGGGGTCGTAAAGCTCCTGCCTAGCATTTGCCAGCCATCGCCCAGCCGTTGAAGGTAGCAGTTGCATAAGTCCGCGCGCATCAGCTACTGACCTCGCCATTGGATCGAATGCACTTTCCTGTCGGATTAAACTCAGAACAATAACTGGATCAACACTACCAGCAGAATCGAGTATCTGGTCTGTATAAGCACGTGGGAAAAGCAAATTCATCGTTTCCAAAGTGAGTCCCTGACTCTGGGTGTCTCTGAGGTAGCGTGAAATTTTGCCAATCGCGGTGCGATAGAGTCTGGCCGTGTCAAAGCACTTGGATAGAAACAACATCGCCTCTGGATTTGGCGCATCGACAATTCGAGCGGCAAATCGCGCAAAGTCTGAAAGATGTGAGGCTTCTTTACGGGCAATCAGCAATTCGAAGAAAAATGCTGCCAAATTGAATTCGCTCCAAGCAAGACCCACTCGCCTGGCAACAATCGATTCTTTACTTGAGACGGCGTTGCTCAGCGGATCCTGACCAACACTATGACCGGCCACAACGGCATGTATTGTGAGTGGATAGCGAGCACGGAGTTGATCCCAAAATTCATTACCAACCTGCTCTGGAGGTCTCGTAGAACTATTCTCTTCAATTACACCGAGCCAAAACAACGATCTAAACTCTTCTTCAGCGTTCTCTGCAAAAGAAGCGAGTAAGAAACTTTGTTTTGCCTTAATAGGATCTCCACGCATAAGCAGCAAAAGACCTGTCCGAAGATGGGTTCTTTCAAACCCGTCGTCATTCGGCTCTCCGCAGTGAAAATAGTTTGGATAGAGTTTGTCTACGACATCATAGGCGTCAGAATCAGGAAAAAAAGCTTCCGCACGTGCGATGATCGCTGCAACCGATCCCCGATAGCGACAGTCCTTGGCAACCTTTTTTGCAATCAACGCTTCCCTCTTGAGTTCATCAAGATTCTGAGGATCAAGACGCCAAAAAGCCGTATAATAATCAACATCCTTAAGCTCTTCTCGCCATTCGCTTTCGCTCTTAACCCGCCCCCGCAGGGATGACCTTCCTCTCCTCTCACCCGCTCCATGTCCAACGACTTGATCGAGCTTTTCCATAGCCCAAGGCACGCACGCCAATGCATCAGTCGTTAACAGCATACTTTTCGAAACCGACGTAAATTTCTGGTCGCACATTTCAGAAAAGTCTTCTCGCTCCGCAGAGGTCATTTCTCTCCTGAGCCACGACATCGCTTTCGTCACTGCAGCATCGACTTGGGGTGATGTATCAAGACCCACCTCGCGCAATATCACGAGCTCGCTTGGGGCTTTGTACTTCTCAAGCGCAATGACCAGCTGAGATGAGGATGTATATTGGGGTTCTGGCTTTGACATCAACCCAATACGGGCAACTTCGCGTTCCTGCTCCGGCGCAGGGTTTGGGAAATTCTGAGCATCAGGAAAATCGAACGCAACTTGGTAAGACAGTGCGGGAACTGGCGACAGTATGCCGTGTACGAGACACGAGCAGACAGCAACCACCTTCAACAAGAATCTTTTTTCCAAATACGCCACAACCAACATACATACCTCATGCTGAGTTGGTGTTTCGGCAAATTCAGGAACAACCTGAGCGAATCAGGCAGAAGGTATCCTGTCATTGACGCTGACAGCAAAAAAGTTTTGTGCCGGAAAGATGACGAACATTTCATGCAGCGTTTTCGAAAAAATCAAATTGGATCACGTTTCACTGGGCAGGTCATACAGCGAGGGCCGCCGCCGCCACGTGCAAGCTCATTTCCATCGAGAGTCACGACGATGGGCTTGTGAGTGTCAAGAATATGAGGCGATTTCATAACTGACCGAGCGGATTCAACCCTGAAACCAGCTTCTTCACACGCGCGGACGGTGTGCTCATGCATGTCATAGCTCAAAACTTGGCCAGGTGCGAACGCAAACATGTTTGCACCACTGTTCCATTGTTCCCGCTGTTGGTGCAAGGGAGAGTCACCACCACACAAAATGGGTTCTATTCGTATACCGAGACCACGGAGCCCAAGAAGAAGGTCATCGACATCGGAGAACCTCTTATGCCCACCATCTCGCACCTTGATGCGAACAATGCGTGAACGCTCTCGTCCAAGAATATAGGGTGCAAAAACAATTGCCTGTTCTGTGTTGACGAGTGTGAATATCATATCGAGATGAATAGTGCTTCGCTCTGGTGGCAAAAGAACGCAAAACACATCAAACGGCCGGTCAATACCATCAGAAACTCGTGCGTTGAAGTAAGCATCAATGAGTCCGTCGACAGCACTAGGGGTCGTTCTTTCGCTGATTCCAATTAAGAGAACATCTTCATTCAAGACAAGAACATCGCCACCCTCAATTGAGAAACGATCGCGATGCTCAGACAGGCACGCATCAAGCAGAATTCCCTTGCCCTTGAGACTCGGATGATATTCATAAATAGTTCTCATAATCAGAGACTCTGCATCACGCACCGAGCTGGCCATCCCACCCGTGATCAATCTAGGGCCAATGACCATGCTCGAGTCCCGCATGAAGTACATGTTTGGCAATGGAACCAGCGAAAAGCTTTTCGTCGACAAGTAGGAGTCCAATGTGTCGCGCTTCAACGGCAAACCAGAAACGAGAATCTCGGCTAGCTCCGCGGAGGGATACTCCTGTAGCTCAGAGAGCAAATGAGATGCGCTTTGCGCCCCCAAGACGCGAGTCAAAAGCTCATCTCGAGCCGAAGCTATCTCAAGAACATCAGCAAGGCACTCACGCACTTCCAGCACTTCTGAGACCAGTGACAACACTCCCTTGAGCTGAGCATGTGAACTCCGCACACGTTGATAGTCGATGATGTCATTGTAGAGCAGCTCGGATGCTGTTTTAGGAGTCATCCGCTCTACTTCGGGTCCCGGGGTGTGAACAAAAACCTTCCGCAAACGGCCAATTTCAGACGTCACACCGATGCCAAAGTCTTGTTGCTCGTCAATGGTTCCGACACGTTCAGGTTGCGGTTGGCCATCAAGGTAACGAAAGTTACTACTGATCCTATACTCATCCGATATTCGGGGCTTTCTTGCTATAGAAGGTTTCCGGGCAGAAGCTAAAGTTGCCTCGGAATCTGTGTTCAACATGTCTGCTCCTTGGAACTCAAGTTTTTGGCTGAGTTGTTGGGCGTCAAGGTAGCAAGACTTGTATCAAAATGCCAGCTAAGCGACACTTTAAGCAACAGACCAAGGGAGAGAAGATAGTGGAAAATAAAGCAAAAGTTTTGGTTTTGGGGTGTGGAAAAATCGGACGCCTCGTGGTGTCGTTGCTCGCCAAATCAGATGATTACCTCGTCACAGCAGCGGACCTAGACCTAGGGGCTGCGCAGATGGCGATTAAAGACGGCAGGGGGACACAATTGCCTCATACGTCAGCAATTTCACTCGATCTCACCGACCAAAGTGCTTTGCAAACTGCTATGAATGGACAGACGTATGTACTGAGCTGCGCTCCATTTTATTGCAATGTAGGTATTGCAACAATAGCGAAACAGACCGGCACCCACTACCTTGACTTAACTGAGGATGTTGCAACAACCAAGGCTGTTCGAAGTCTCGCACAACAATGTCAAACAGCCTTCATTCCGCAATGTGGATTGGCTCCTGGGTTTATCTCAATCGTTGCCAACGGACTTATTCAGACCTTTGACACTGTTGACCACATTAAAATGAGAGTGGGAGCCCTTCCGAAATATCCACACAATGCACTCAAGTACAATCTCACCTGGAGCACTGAAGGGCTCATCAATGAATATGGCAACCCTTGCGAAGCTGTGGTCAATGGAAACATGACGTTACTTCAACCTTTAGAAGGTCTTGAGAACTTTAGCTTCGACGGATTGGAGTATGAGGCATTCAACACTTCAGGTGGCTTAGGAACACTCGCAGAAACATTCTCAGGAAAAGCGAAGTCACTCGATTATAAGAGTGTCAGATATCCCGGACATCGTAATATCATCTCACTTCTGATGAACGATCTTAAACTCAACGATGACCGCGCAACCCTTAGAAAAATATTCGAACGAGCACTGCCGACAACTCAGCAGGACGTGGTTCTCATCATGGTCACAGTTCAGGGAATGCGAAAGGGCGTTTTAAGTCAGGAAAGCTATGCTCACAAAATTTATCATCAAGACATCAGCGGGGAGCACTGGGGTGCTATCCAAATCACGACCGCTGCCGGAATTTGCGCCGTCTTGGACTTGCACAGGGAACAGAAGATCCCAGCATCGGGCTTTATAAGACAAGAAGACGTGCCACTTGACTTGTTTCTTTTGAATCGCTTTGGAAAGTATTATGGCTGATTGCGAGCCTGAATATAATTGTTCCAGACGCCAGCCAACACCATTGACTCTAGAGCTAAGCCTTGTGCTGCAAATTCTAACTGCAGCGCGGCGTAATCAGCTTTGAGTTTCGCCTCGTCGGCGCTTCGCACATCGAGCGCGCGAATCAAACCCGCAGAGTACGATTCCAACGCCTGTTTTTGCGCAGTCTTTGCAGCTTTCCGGGCAAAGTCAGCCGCACTTTTCGCCCGTTCGATTGCCTGGTAACGGAATGCGAGCGAATCGTAAGCACTCTTCATTTTATTTTCCTGTTCTCGCAGCTGTGCCAGGGCATTGTAGGCCATTTGCAAATTCTGACCACGCACTGCTGAGCGTGCTCCACCATCCAAAATATCCCACCGAGCACGCACTGCGGCGAATTTTTGTGGCTCAGGGGCAGACTCAAAATCTTTTTTCGAGTAGCCGACTTCAAGCTGCACGGTCGGATAAAAGGATGCATCGCTTAATCCCGCATTTTTGAGCTGGACCTCATAGACTGCTCGAAGAGCATCAAGCGCAGCAGGTTTGAACGGCTTATCCGAAACGAATGGAAATCGTGTGAGCCCAAGACCTTTTTCAGGATATTGTGAACCGACACTCTGAAAAAACTCCTGTTTGACTCGATGCTCCTCTGCTTTCTCCTGCTCAAGCTGAGCAACTGCAGCTAGGTAAGCTGCCTCAGCTTGACTCAACTCAAGCCGAGTCGTGAGTCCCGCAGAATAGCGCTGTTTAACAATTGAATAACGTGTATTAGAAATCGCAACGAACTCCTCATTCATCCGAGCTGACTGCACCGCCAATTCCGTCTTGAGAAGCAACTGAGCCGCACCCAATGTTCCAAGCTCGAACTGAGCTTCTCTAATTCTGTCTGCCTGAGCCCGCAAAGCTGAGCGCATAACCCAACCGTAGACAACCTGGACGTTGACGAGTGGTATCTGCCACCCAAAAGAGAATGCATTTTGCAATTTTGGTATGACCACCGTTTTGCTCGTGATTGGTCCAGTTGGAGGGGGCAAGGGTAGCGTAAATGATTGACTAAACCCTGGATTGAACCACTCGCGGCTATACTCAAGCCTTGCTCCACCAAGAACACTTTCAAACGAGGTACGTGTGGCCTGTTGAGCTGCAATTTCGGCACCTTGTATTTGCGCCAATTCTGGACTGTCGGCCTTCAATTGACCAATGAGAGCAGTGACCTCAGCCATGTTCGCTAGTTTGAGGTTTATAAGTTTGTCGGATTCAGATTCCGAAGATTGATTCGTGGCCAATTCCATTGTGGCTTTGGGAGCAGATGTTTGCGCGAAGCTATGATCCGCCTTAATTAAACCATAAGCTAGAAGAATGAGAGAGCTTGTCACTGAGGCGACGGCACCGCTGAAACTTCCTTTACGAGAGCGACGCACACGAAACCCATCGAGCAAACCAAAAACCGCTGGCACAACAAAAAACGACAGCACAGTACTCGAAATGACTCCACCAATAATGGCAATCGCCATGGGTGAACGAAACTCTGAGCCACCGCCACGCATAACAGCTGTCGGTATCATGCCAAAAATCATCGCAATCGAAGTCATCAAAATTGCACGAGAACGCTCCTTCACACTGTCCTCAACCGCTTGTAGGAGTGGCATTTCCTTTTCTTTAACACCAATAGCATCAACAAGCAGAATTCCATTCTTTGCTGCCAAGCCAATAAGGAAAACCATTCCAATTAGAGCACCTAAAGCGAGCTGCTCACCTGCTATAAAGAGAGCTACAAATCCGCCAATGACGGCTAGGGGCAGTGACAATAGTATCACAAATGGCCTGAACAGGTTTTCGAATTGAGATGCTAGAATAATAAATATAAAGAAAAAGCTTCCAACAATAGCCACAGCAAAGCTGTTGATCATCTCTTCAAAAACTTCTTTGTCTCCCTGAATTTCCCCCGAAAATGGCGGGGGAATGGCGTCGATCAACTTTTGCACCTGACCGAGAACAGTTCCAAAGGTTTCGCTGCGGTCCAGTGTGCCCCATATCACCATTTTGCGAGAACGACGCTCACGGTCAATAGCTCGAGGTCGTTCAGTCTCATTGAGTTCAGCGAACTGACTCAATGCGAGCGGTCCGCGCATTGAGGGAACATAAACTTGATTCCACAATGTCTGAAGATTCCGATCAGCATCGCCGAGCCGAAGATAGAAGGGAGTGTTTTTACTTCCAACAGTGCCCGCTTCCAAACCCGTCAAAGCCAAACGCCCTGTCAGCTCAGCAGCTTGCGAGCCTGAACCTGCGAACCCTAAGTCCTGAGAATTGAAAGCAACGTCAACCCCTTGCGCAAGCGCAGCTGTCTCGAGGCGAGCATTGGCAATTCCCGGCAAAGACCTAATTTTCTGAAGAAGATCTTCGGAAACTTTACGTGTTTCAGCAAAGTCTTCTCCATAAACATATACACTCAATGGTGCCTCACCACCAATTCCTTCGATTGGAGGTGGATCCATTATGAGGACGTCTGCACCTAGGTCGGCAAGGCGCGTTCTGGCATTTTTTTGAATTTCAAGCAGCCCTGTCGCTCTGGCAGTCTTGGGCACAAAGACCAAACGCATCTGCGATAAGTTGTCATTACCGCGCTCACCAACAGTGACGTACACTTCTTCGAGGCCGTCGAGGTCTCGGAGCTTTTCGAGGGCACGGGCAGCGAGTTCTTCATTTTGCTTTCTAGTTGAACCAGACGGCCCTCTGATGTTGACGATGAATTGGCCTCGGTCTTCAAAGGCTAAAAAATCGGCACCACGCGATAGACTCAGAGCAATCGCACCTACGAGCGCAATCAGTGAGAACGTAAGTACGGTTTTTGGGCGAAGGAATGAACGAACCGCCAACTGCGCAATTTTGGACTCAAGACTAGTCAGCCAAGCACGCCAGCGATCCCAAAACTCCCCCTTAAATGGACGGGGCCGACCTGCAAAGTAAGCCGAAAGCATCGGGTCCAAAGTAAATGCAACCCACGTAGACAATGCGACAGCAATACAGATGGTAACCCCAAACTGCTTAAAAAACTGACCTACCATTCCATCCATACCGGCGACAGGCAGAAACACAGCAATCACAGCAAGCGAAGTTGCAATCACAGCGGCAGCAACACGATCTGTTCCACGCACTGCAGCCTCGCGGGGAGTCGCACCCTTTTCCATTTCTGTAAAGATTGCCTCTCTCACAACGACCGCATCGTCAATCAAAAGCCCAATGGCAAGAGCCATAGCAAGCAAACTCATCATGTTTACTGAAAAGCCAAGCCAGCTCATGAAAATAAAAGAACCGGCAATACTGACGGGCAAAGCCGTAGCTGAAATAAGTGCACTGCGTAAATCTGTGAGAAAAAACAATATGACAAGTACAGCAAAAATACCGCCAGCAAAAAGTGCAATCCACACCTCAGTTGAATTCTCTTGAATGAACGCACTTTGGTCGACGATATTGAAAAGATTAATTCCATCCGGGAGCCTCGTCTTTTCGACAACCTTTTGCGCAGCTTTAACACTCGCAACGGTGTTCGCATCTGCACGTTTAGTCAGAACAAGACCCAACCCACTTTTACCGTTTATAAAAACTGTGGAAGCCGACTCATCTCGCACAATGTCGAGAGTCCCCATTTCTGCGAGGCTAAATGAACGGCCATCCCGCAGCGTTACACGCTGTTGCCTCCAGAAATCCAGGTCCGCAGGCAGCAAACTTCTGGATACTGCCAGTACTTGCTGATTTTGGGTGACCTCACCCCAAGGTAGCACCGCCATTTTAGCTGAAAGCTGCTCATAGATATCGAGTGGTGCGATGCGCAAATCCGAAAGACGCTGAGCATCGAGTGTCAGCTGAATCCGCTCTTCACCAATGCCAACGATGTTGGCCTCATTGATTCCTTCTGTTCTGCGTAGTTCTGCAATAAGGCCTTCTTCGAGAATCTTGTAGGTCGCCTCTGCAGACTTATTGGTCTCAATCCCATAAATGAGGATAGGAGTTGCTCCCACATCCACGCGAGCAACGATGGGTTCTTTTGCACCTTGCGGAAACTTACCCTTAACAATGGAAATTTTTTCACGAACAGCATCTGCAGCCTCTTGTTCATTGGCTGACATTTTGAAGCCCAAAATCAATTGACCAAATCCGGGTCGAGCAACACCAATGACACGGCTGATTTTTTTAATTCCTGAAACTTCTGCCTCAATAGGCTTGATAATTGCAGATTCAATCTGTTCAGGTGAGGCGCCAGGATACGGAACCGACACTGAAATAAAAGGAATAGACACATCCGGGTAAAGAGAAACCGGCATTTTAATCAGATAAAAAAGTCCCAACACAAACAAGGCCATACTGATAATGCCTGCAGTGACTGGTCGGGCAACGGAAAAGCGGGCCAAATTCATGAGTAGGTCCTTTCAATTGCTCTTCACGTTGCTGCCGGACTGACAGCCTTCAGGATTTGCTTCAACACTTCCAAGCGACTGACCCACCTGAACCACCATTCCAAGAATTGTTGGCAGCCCCTGAACTCTGCCTGCAACCTCAGCACGAATGAGAGTGTCCTCAAGCTGAACTTTCACGCGTTCCGCAGCAGCTTCAGCCTGTCTCTTCAGCGCACGAGCCTGGCTAAGACGAATGCGCGCTTCGGCAACTTGCTGCTCCGATACAGCCTCACTCCCCGCGAGCTTTTCAAGACGCGACAATGCATCAGAGGCGAGCTCCTCATTTCCTGCAGCCGCATCAACCGCAGCACGCGCTTCCTTAAATCCGGCCTTGAGAAGCCTAGCGTCGAATTCAATGATGGGAGCACCTTTCTTAACTACGTCACCGTTGCTTGCATGATAGCGTTTCACAATGCCAGTTGAATGAGCTGTGAGTTCCTGACGTGTGACGCAAGGACTCTTTCCAGACGCAGGCTGAGCAGTGACCGAAATCAGTAGAAGAAAGGTCGATATTGCTAAAATTTGCCGCATGACACCCTCAATCCAATCTGTGACTTTAAAATTTCGCGCAGAACAAGACGTAAGTATTTCCCTTCCCGCGATTCGGGGTTAGCATAGACCAGCTTGACGTTTAAATCTTAATTTGGAGAAATCTCTGACGTTGGCATCCTGTTATTGTGCACAAATAGTTTGTTTCTCTTTGCTGCTCGCAACTTCTGGCGCAGCTGATGGCGCCGCACGCGAAAAAATCAAACGCACACGCACCAAAAAACCAAAGCCGATATATCCAACCGTGCCGATCGGGGGAAATCGCCAGCAAATTCCGGCAAGGAGCCAACAATCAGCACCCGGAGTCAATCTCTACCCCACCCCGTATCCAGGAGTGCCTCCCCAACCTCCGCCGCCTCCCGTTTACAGGATCCCACAGAGGCAGCAAAACATTCTAGGACAGCCAGCAGTCGTGCCTCCACACCTTCGAAATCAAGATGATTTTCAGGGAGTAAAAAATTGGTACGGTTCAACCGGTACTTCTTTCGGAGCCGAGGAATTCACACGGAACAACCCCGGAGTCTACGACTGCACCTCTGACAACTGCAAAAAAACTATTCTAGAACCAAGATTGGCCCTGCAATTGCAAGGTGCAGCTGGCTGGGGGCCTATCAAGCGCAATAATTTCTCACTGACAACGCATTACAAGTACAGCCAAAACCTAAGAACGAATGACGAACAGGTGCGGCGATTCGGCTCGTGGTTTGGAACATTCAAGGCTTCCGATTTCTTGTTTCCGACCAAAGACGCACTTCGATCGCATGAGCTCGTCACAGAAGTTCGCTATTCCAAAAAACCATGGCAATTCGGTATTCACGCCATGCTCGAATTTGAGCGCGTCGGCT
>JBEAPS010000236.1:0-4705 GCA_041164285.1 Pseudomonadota bacterium | reverse complement strand
TTTGCTTTTGATTATGATGGACAGAAAAGAAGATGCTTTGAAACTACTCAAACGAGTTGTTCAGAAGCAACCTGATTACAAGAAGGCGATTGATAAAATTAATGAGCTGTCGAGCAGCTCTAGCTAAGAGTTCCGCAACCCTTTTTTAAGTCCTGAATGACTTCAGCGACCGACTGAATCGAATTGATTCCTTCGACGCTTTTGCCTGCCTGCCAGAAGTCGCTATAGGAATAGCCTTTGAGCGATGCATTTTTGAGTTTCCAAGCCGACTGGAGTGTGTAGTACATGCGCATCCAGTGCTTGAATTTTGGGTGTTTCAGCATGTAGCGCGCAACTGGGTTTGCGCGCAGTCCCATGCGCTTCACAGACTCGCTGTAAATGACCGACACTGGCACACCACTGATCTTTTCAGTGAGAACAATGTCTTGCTCATGTGCATCAACAATAGCTTTTTTATAATCTTCGTGAGCATTGCATTCGTTCGTTGCAATGAATCGTGTTCCGAGCTGAACACCAAGATATCCGCTCTTGAGGGCATGTTCGACATGCTCTGAAGTAGAAAGCCCTCCCGCAGCAATGAGTGGGACATTGAGGTCGTTCATTTCATGATAAAGTGTTTCAAGACTCCGCTGTCCGGCATGACCGCCTGCACGGTTGTTCACGCAAATAATGCCATCAACACCCGAGTCGAGTGCCTTGAGAGCCCATTTTCTATCAACCACATCGTGATAAACGAAGCCTCCCTGAGCATGAACGCGCTCGGTCACCCATTTTGGATTTCCAAGCGAAGTGATGAAAAACCGTACTCCCTCTTCGAGCGCTATATCAAGGTATTTTTCCATCCGTTCTTGATACATTTTGGATGACTTTTCAGTAATGATATTCATGCCGAATGGCTTTTGTGTCATTGACTTTATCAGCTGAATTCCTTGCCTGAAGTCATGCTTGTGCACGAAGACGAGCGAGATTGGCTGAACAATGCCTATTCCACCAGCCTCCGAAACCGCCGCAACGAGCTCAGGGTTGCTGCAGGGATACATGGCTCCACAGATGATAGGGAGTTCGATGCCGGTGTGTTTTAAGAAGAGATTTTCTTTCATATTATTGAATTTCCCCGCTAGGGCTTACAAGCCATGTGGTGCGTGCTTTGGCAATCGTTGAGCCATAAGTGTCAGTGATTTCACTTGCAACCATAATATGTGTTGGTGCCTCAAGATGTTCAATGGTGTTTTCCATTTTTGCCCGTGAAGTCAGAGTGCCTCGTCCTTTTTTGAGGTATTCAATTTCAAGTTTAACGAGAATGGCGCGGCTGTTGATGGGAATCGAAGTGTGAAGGCAGAGTCCTGCGGGGAATTCAGCCATGTTCGCTAATGCGAGCGCGTGCACAGAGTTGAGGTGATTTCGGATAGAACGATGATCGGCTACTTCAACAGTTGCAGAGCCCTTTTCGAGTTCGACCACCAGAGCCTTCACACTGCCCGTGTAAGGTATAACCGTGCCTAAAAGCTTACTGAATGCTGTTTTGCCGCCCGGAACTTGATTGAAGTTCTTCCAGACTTTCAATATTTGATGGGGCCGAAACAGCTTGCGCTGCATTTTACTCAGCATTTCCTTCGTCCATGGCATCGGCGCGTCCTCGCAGTGGCGTTTTTTTTCAAGAGCAATTAATCTGTCTCGAAAATTGCAACAAATATTGTTGGATTCGATAAGGAAAAGTGTCCCATGGAACAGCGTTTGAAAAAAGTATTGAGTCAGCTTTCAATCGGTCCGTCTGATTGGGTCGGTCTGCGTTATTATCGAGAGCAGGCTTTTCATAGGGATGTGCGCGATGGTCACCCCGAGCAAAATAGAATGCAGGAATCGGCCGGAGTGATGATTGAATGGATGAGCCAAGGTCAGTTTGGCTATGCGGCGACAGCTGATTGCAGTGAATCAAGTTTGCTGCGTTGCGCAGCGAATGCACGCACTGCCGCTGAAACGGCAGCTCTGCGGGCCCTTTACCGATTCGACGCAGCAGCGCGTCCCCCATCGCGCGGCAAATACACTTCGCAGGTGAAATCGTCGTTGTCGGGACTCAGTGATTCAAGCCAATTTGAATTGCTGCAAAACCTTACGAAAATGATGAAAACCTCAGACGCAGTCATTACGACCACTGCGAGTTTTCAGAATGTTTTGGTAGAAAGCTGCTTTGTTTCTTCGAATGGTGCTCACTTTGAGCAAGACTTGTCACTTGTGACAGTTGCACTCGAGGCCGTTGCTCAGAAAAATGGAGTTGTTCAAAAACGCTCCAACCATGGTCTCAGTGCCTATTCCTATCAGGGCGGCTCCGAGTTGCTTGCAGCGCAAATTTTAGAGCAGCAGGCTGGCAAAGTTGCGCGTGAATTGCATGAATTGCTCGAAGCTGATGAATGCCCCTCAGAGACAACAACACTGGTCTTATCGCCTGATCAAATGATGCTCCAAATTCATGAAAGCATCGGCCACCCGCTCGAGCTCGATCGTATTCTAGGTGATGAACGCAATTACGCAGGTTCAAGCTTTGTGCGTCTCGAAGACTTTGGACGCTTGAAATATGGATCAGATCTTCTCAATGTAACGTTTGATCCTACCATTGACTCTGAATTTGCCTCGTATGCATTTGATGATTGCGGCAATCCGGCACAGCGCGAATATTTGATCGAGAAAGGTGTTCTTAAGCGTGGGCTTGGAAGTTTAGAGAGCCAAGCGCGGAGCGGAGTTGCGGGAGTTGCCAATCAACGGGCCAGTTCATGGAACCGTCCACCTATCGATCGCATGGCAAACATCAATATTGAGCCGGGCAACACAAGCTTCGATTCCATGATCTCAAAAATTGAACGCGGCGTGTACATGGAATCTAACAAGTCGTGGTCGATAGATGACTATCGGAATAAGTTTCAGTTCGGTTGCGAATATGCACGCTTGATAGAAAACGGTCGATTGACAAAGGTGTTGCGTAATCCAAATTACCGTGGTGTCACCGCTGATTTTTGGGGGCAACTTGTGGCTGTGGGCGACGCATCGACCATGGGAGTTTTTGGAACACCCTACTGCGGAAAGGGCGAGCCCAACCAAAGTATTCGTGTTGGACACGCATCGCCTGTTTGTGCGTTCCGAGGGGTTGAAGTTTTTGGAGGTGCACAGTGAATCAAAACAACAAAGCCTATGAAGAAAGTAAACTCTCAGACAGGTTTTCATTTTTTGCAGAGAAAATGTTTTCAACTTTGCAAAGTGGCGAACATGCCCGAATTTCACTGGCAGCGGAACAAACTCAGTTCCTCCGTTTGAGCAAGGCTGCGGTCAGGCAGAACGGATTGGTTCATGACGCACAAGTCTCAGTTCAATTTATGACCGATTCTGGACAGTCGCTCGAGTTGTCGGTGCCTTTTGTTGTCAACGACAAAAGCGAAACCGAGGAGCTGGTTCTTAACTTAGTCCGTAAAGCAAGAACACACATCAAAGACATCCCAGTAGATCCGTACGTCTCGTTGCCGAGTCGTACCGAACAAACTTTTGTGGCACATCAGGGGCATTTATTGGCGCCGGAACAAGCTGTGGAAGCACTCTTGAGCGCAACGTCAAAGAGCGACGACTTGGTCGGTATTTATGCAAGTGGCCCAGTGATGACTGCATTGGCCGACTCTGCGGGCCAGTTCCATTGGTTTGCGAGCGATTCATTTTACGTCGATTATTCTCTTTGGCTACCGAACGGGCGCGCCGTAAAGTCGAGTTACGCTGGCAGGCATTGGCAGCAGCAAGAGTTCGAGCGCTCTCTAGAAACAGCCCGTCGAAATCTAGACGTATTGGCACGACCTCAAAAGACACTCAAACCTGGGAATTATCGTACCTATCTGGCGCCGAGTGCAACATCAGAAATGCTCAACATGCTGAGTTGGGGTGGGCTCTCAGAAGGTGCATTGCAGCGCAAGGAAAGCCCATTGTGTGCCATTCGTACGGGTGAAAAACGTTTTTCAGAGAAATTCTCTTTGAAAGAAAACTTTTCACTGGGACTTGCTCCTCGCTTCTCAGGAGAGGGTGAAACCTCGCCCGAGACGATTCAGCTTTTTGAACGAGGTCAGTTTTTGCAGGGCCTTGTGAGCGCCCGCACCGAAAAAGAATTTGGTGTGAAAAGCAACGGTGCTGGGTCAGAGAGTTTGCGGTCGCCCGATCTCGCTGCTGGCCAGTTGAATTCGGATGATGTTTTTCAAGTGATTGGGACGGGTCTCTACCTGTCTGACTTGCACTACCTCAACTGGAGCGACGTCATTCAAGGGCGCGTGACGGGCATGACACGCTATGCGTGCTTGTGGGTGGAAGATGGGAAGCCAGTGGGCCCGATTCAAGATATGCGTTTCGATGAAACTCTGTTTCGTTGCTTTGGCAGCGAGCTTGAAGAGCTCACCACAGAGACGGCGATCATTCCTGAAACATCGTCATACGGCCACAGAGCGCTGGGCGGTGCGCGCGTGCCGGGACTTCTTCTGAAGAACTTTCAGTTCACACTGTGAGTGCTTGCAAGTCGCTCGCCGCATCCGAAAAAAAACTCAAACACCCCGCTTGGTCCGTTCACACAAACCGACCAAAGCAAAAGTGAGGTTCAGAGGGCCAGCTGAGGTGGCTTTCTAGGAAGGACTCAACGCGCAATGGGCCTAATTCGTCCTAGACCTTTCTCAATCACATTTTAAGA
>JBEAPS010000235.1:0-12306 GCA_041164285.1 Pseudomonadota bacterium | reverse complement strand
ACAGCACTGCGAAACACTCTCATTCGTCAGCCCAAATTGAACAAGCGGAACTCAGTCAAAGATGATCAGCATTGTCGCATTTTCAGAGCTCAGCCAATCGAAACAATGCGAATGTGTGTCGAGTCAAGTGGACTTAATTTTTTTTTCATCTTCATCCCGTCAGAACTTTAAAAGCGAAAACGAACGAAATCATTTCCGTTTTAAATATCTTGACTGGTATCGCATAAACAACGCCGACTTACACTTTGTTGCTCTAAACTCTCATGGAGAAGTTTTAGGTTATGTCTGCGGCACTCCCGATACAAAAAAAGCAAATGAACTCTTTGAGTTTCATCCTTGGTTTGAGCAGCTCACCTCTCACTTCGATTCGTTTCCAGCACACCTCCATATTAACCTAGCCGAAACGGCGCGCGGACTTGGAATTGGATCTCTCTTGATCGAGACTTTGGAAAGCAGTTTAAAGTCACGAAGCGTTCACGGCGTTCACATTGTCACCTCACCCGATGCCAGAAATGTTGGCTTTTATAAAAAGAACGGCTACAATTTTGAGACGGTTTTACAATGGAAAAACGCTCATTTGTTGTTTATGGGCAAACAACTTTGAGCGGCAAAGGCACCTCAAAGGAACAACTATGTTAAATAAAATTATCCTCGCCATTATCTTTGGCATCAGTATGTTGACCCCAAAAGAAGGGGTTGCATCAGGTTTCTTCTCCGGAAAATACAAAATCAACTGCGCAAATAGTCCTGCAGGCTGCGATTGTGTCACCGAGCCTAATGTGACTCAGGTTAAGTCGAAATTTTTTCATGCAGAGCCTGTCCTTGGGGCTCTGCCCTCCGATCAAACCCAAAGCGGTTCAACTTGGACGGAACTCAAGACAAACACAGGAAGTTGCTTTTACCCCACCACTCAGCTTCGCCCCATTTTTTGGGAGTCAGACCTTTGCCCACAAATTGAAAATGAGGAAAAAGTTCCACTACGCAGCCTCGATGAAATGCTTGCACAAGGCTCGGTGCAGTCCGATCGAAAGCCTTTGGGCAATCTTTTTCCAACCTTCTATAACATTGCTGATGAAAGCTTTCATCCTGGACCTAAAACAAGTCCACTCTATGAAACCCGCACAGGTCAGCTCATCGCAAAGGTGAGCGAATCCTTTCATGACGACCTAGACATGGAAGGAACAGGTGTTCTCAACGACGGACGAGTGCTCAATGTGGGCACACGTAAAAATGGCGCTTGGGACTATGTGGTACTTCCCAACGGAGCGTTTGGTATTGGAATTCTAAACCACAACCTGCATCCATATCGTTCGGTAGCCGTGGACTTTAAATACCTGTGTCAACAAGCAAAGCTTGATTTCTGCCAACAAAGCGACCTTGAAGTTCGACGCCGCCTCATTGGTGCGCTTATTTATATTCCTCGTTTAAAGGGTATTTCACTTCCCAATGGACAACAGCACGATGGCTACGTTTGTGCTCAGGATATTGGTGGTGCAATAAAGGGTGATAGAATTGATCTCTTCGTTGGCCCCCTTGGAGGTGGCAATCCATATTTGAAAGAGTGCAGATTCTATAATCCTTACAACCGTGCTGGTGTTTATGGACTCGTTCCTTACGATTGGCGCACCTATGTCCAAAATGGCACCAATGCTGACGGCTCACAGAAATTCCGGCGCGTAAACGAATTTGAATATCGCACTTTCGCCATTAACAAAGCGCTCGATAGCTATCTTGTTCAAGGAGCATTCTGTAAGCCATGAATAAATATCTGATGAGCTACATAGCAGCGGCAATCATTTGTGCCGCTGCTCAAAAAAGCTGGGCACAACCATTTTCCAAATGTCTGACTCAGCGTGAACTTGATCGTGAGCTTTTGACATCGGTCAATCAAATTGACTTTAAGAATGTCATCGATTTGGGACCAAATTTTACAAATGAGAACTGCCCGAAGGATCAACCTTCATGCAAACACGGCCGAACATCTGTGGGACTGGAGAAGTTTCCACAACTTGAACTCGCCGTTATCGCATTTCAGCCAGACTGCAGCGAGACTGTTGTAGGCAGCAATGCTTTCTACTCAAGAGACTATCCTGAAGGCATAGCAGCACAATTTGATCAAAAAACACTCGCTGTTAAAAATGTTCGAATGTACAAATGGGAGCAAGAGCGTTTTGACGGCGGCAAGATAATTGCTGAAGCACCTTGGTTTAAGCAGCAGAGTGGTGCTTGGAAGGCACCATTTCCGAGCAATAACCTGATCAATAAATCCGCAGCTAAAAATGCACATCAATTCATGTCACCCTATCCAGCATCGGTATTCAAAATTCTTGTTGCAATTCGAGTCCTGCAGAAACTTGAAGAACAAGGCCCATTACCAATTATGCTCGGTCAAAGTTTTACATACGACTTTGGAACCGCGGCTGAAGAAGATGACGTCACCCTGAGTTTTCAACAATTCCTTGATGCAATGATCCAATGGAGCGGTAACACAGCAACAGCCGCAATGATCCAATATCTTCACAAAATCGGCGATATAGTTGAGTCAACAGTCAAAGATGATGCCGGCTACCCTCTCCGTGACCCTTTGGTCAACCGACTCAACGACACTTTTAGAGCAATTGGACTTCCCGCTCTGCAAATGAACCGCACACGCGGAGTTGACGGCCTTTGGGGAAACCGAGCCGACGCTTACAATGCCGAAAGCTCTAGCTTAAGTCACATACACATGCCTGCATGGGATACCGCCAGACTTCTCTGGTACATGAGAACCATGGCAGATACTCCACTGTCAGAGCACCCAACATGGCATACAGATGCCCAATCAACAGAGCACGTGAATCCATTCTTTATTTCAAATGAAGTGAAAAAGTATTTCTGGGCCAATCTAGGAAACCAACTTTTTCACGAGGTTCTGAGCAACACCATTCATTGCGAGCAAAACTTAGGGGGACCCCTTGGAATTCCCGCACTGATGCCTTTGAAGTGGACAAACTCGTCAGGACTGAGACTGCCTCTCGGAAATTTTCCTTTCCATTTTCCGCCGGACGAACTTGAGGGCAATTACGATTTCACAAAAAAACTTTCTAACTGCCAGAGGATTGCTGAAGTTCGCTTCGCTAGCAAAACTGGCCTGACCTCTGTCTCAGGAAGCCACGCCGGACTGGTCAAAGGTTTGTCAGAGCGTGGATTTCGGCGAGAGTATATTGTGGTGCTGAACTCAAGTTTGGGAAGCCGCTTTACCGACGACGAACGTCTTGATAGCGAACGTGTTATTCCATGTTTTGACAAGACGCTCTGCTACTCGCAGCGAATCAACCAATTGGGTGCAAACATCGACAACGCCCTCTCAAAATGGTTGGAAGAACATGATCATTCCCGAACAAGGCGCTCAACTCCCAGCGGCCGCTAAAGCTAAAGAGTTCTTAGCAATTGCAAGTCAGTTTAAATTGGGAGATCTCATAACTGAGATGCCCCATCCCAAAACCGAACATCTCTCTTACCTCGCAAAAAGTGATCTTCCCAAGGCTATCCGACTCCTCCAAGAAGTTGACTGTGATGCCCTGAGAGTTGTGATTGGCAAGACCCCAGAAATTCTACAGCTGGCAACTTGCATTCAAAACACGCTCAAATCGGGGCATCGCGTCTTCTTTGTTGGCTGCGGCGCGACAGGGCGATTATCACTCAGCCTTGAAACTCTTTGGCGGGAGTCGCTTGATCCTAAACACCCCTGGGCAGACCGTGTGAGATCCTTCATGGCTGGTGGTGATGTTGCTTTGATCCGCTCAATCGAAAATTTTGAGGATCATCCCAGTTACGGTGCGAAAATGCTCGTACAGTCTGGCTTTGAACAAGGCGATCTGCTGATTGCAAGCACTGAGGGCGGAGAAACTCCCTATGTCATTGGTGCAGCTTTACATGCTCCTTCAATTTCAATCCAAAACCACTGGTTTCTATTTTGCAATCCTCCTGAAGTTCTCATCCCGAAGCTCGAACGCTCAAAGGAAGCTTTGCTTTGCCCGAATCTTCAAAAAATGAATCTCACCGTTGGCCCCATGGCACTCTCGGGAAGTACCCGCATGCAGGCAAGCACAGTTCTCATGCTCGCTGCTGGTACGGCTTTGTTTGAGGCGCTTCAGCCACAAGTGAGCTTTGATTCAATTGAAGAAAAACTCGAAAGCATTCTCAATCATTATGGCTCAAGCCACCTAGATTTTCTGTCTAATTTTGTTCAACATGAAAGTGCCATTTACAAAAAGAAAAACAATGTCATTTATCAAACCAACGACTATGGAATCACAGTCGTTACAGACACGACCGAGCGTTCTCCGACGTTTAGCTTTGATGTTTTCGAAAACAGACTCGATACACATCTGTCGCCAAGTTTGAGTTATATTTGTATTCCTGGCGCAACGACTTGCAATGAAGCGTGGAACAAAATCCTGCATCGTCCGGCCAGACCGCTGGAGGGATGGGCAGACTACAAAAATGTTGCTGGCCCAAACCGAATCAACGGTTACGATTTTTCAACTTCTGTCGTTGAGTGGCGCACAAACAGCTACCCAGAAGTGCTTCAGCATATTTTCGACATTTCTCGTGGCGCTGAAACAATCGACTTTTCGTTCGAGCAGCTTAAACATAAGGTATCGGTTCGTGGACTTTCACTTCTAAATGAACATATTTTTCTTAAAATGCTGCTCAATATACATTCTACACTCGTCATGGGACGGCTAGATCGCTATCAAGGAAATGTGATGACCTGTGTGCGCCCTAGCAATTTCAAACTCATCGACAGATCTATTCGATATGTGCAGTATTTACTGCAACAAGACAGAATTGTTCTATCCTATGAAGACATCTGCCTTCAGTGCTTTGTTGAGCTAGAAACTGCAAAACCCAATGAGCCTGTTGTGCTCAAGGCGTATGAAGCCCTGAAATCGAAAAAATTAGAGCAATTGAACATCTCTTCTGCTGGAAACGCACCACGTATGCCCCCCAAAATGATGAGTAGCATCAATCAGTAAAAAATTGAGAACCTACAACCCCATTAAGGACGACTTGCTTGCTCCAGCGCATGAAAAACAGAGTAAAAAGTATGCTCCTCTGTCGACAGAGCTGCCTCACATGTGCGGCTTGTGCAAAAGCCTGTTCGTGAATGGGTGTCACCCCAATGAAACCTTTCTTTTGCATTTTGGATCAACTCAGGGATCCAAGCTCCTCTGTCTCCCGCCATTCCACAGCACGCCTCCTGATCGGGAAACGACGCCATTGGAGCTAACCGTTGTGCCAATTCAAGAAACTTGTTTTTTCTACCCGATTTGTGAACAGAGCAGACTGTAAAAAATCGCACCGGATATGTGATCGGTTTCAATTTGAGTTTGCTCGACAGGTAGAGTGCAAAGTCAACCGGATCCCACAAATCGAGCGTGCGACCGTTGAGCCACACTGACGCATCAGGCGACTCAATAAATTCTCTCAAGCTTTGCTCGCATGGGCTATTGTCTATCACAACGGGCACCCGACCAGAGTCTGACTTTTGATACAGAATCTCAAAAATCTCTCTACTTTTTTTAACAGCATCCTCAACAAAGCCTTTTGAGTCCCAAGGCTGGCCGCAGCAGAGTCCAGAGTTCGATAGAGTGAGCATAGAAACACCTGCACGTTGGGCACAAGTCAACAGGACATCTTCGCCCGATGCACTCGCTTCAGGAGACTGAGATCCCCCACAAACCCGCGTAACGCAACTTCTAAAAACTATGAAGTCGGGAGATTCTAAATTCAGTGACTGTGTGTTCGTATGAATTCCGCTCATCCTAGGCAGCCAGCTCGGAATTCCGAGGGATTTATTAAGAATCCGACTGAGAGTTTGCAAACGCCGATTGCCAAAGGCTCTTCCAACTTCTCGCACTCCAGTTAATGTAACCGTTGCTACTCTTTCAATTAAAGCTGTTTCGTTTGAGGTAAAGCTTGCCAATTTTTTTTGATATTCATTACGCGTGTTTGAACGCTGCTTCTTCACCCACTCTCCAGTATTGATACCTACTGGACAAGCTTTTGAACAAAGCCCATCTGCGGCACAAGTGTCTAATTGCCTGAAAACCACCTCTGGGCTTGAAAGAGTTTGATGTGATTTTGAAAATATTTTCTTCTCTCGCTCAAGGACAATTCTTCCGCGCGGAGAGAGTGTGAATCCGGCGCTCGGACAGACAGGCTCGCAAAAGCCACATTCAATGCACGAGTCAATTTTGTCATCCGTGAGTGGTATCGATTTAAGATTTTTCAAATGAATAAGCGGGTCAGAATTAATTAAAACTCCGTCATTGAAAACTCTTTGCGGATCAAGCAGGCGTTTAACCTCACGCATCAACTCATACGCCTCACTTCCCCATTCAAGTTCAATGAACGGAGCCATGTTTCTTCCCGTACCGTGCTCTGCCTTGAGAGAACCAGAAAACTCAATCGCCACACTGTGAGTCATCGCATCAATAAATCTCGCATATCGAGCCAATTCACCTGGAGCAGAGAAATCTTGTGATAACACGAAGTGCAAATTGCCGTCACGAGCATGGCCATAGATGACGGCGTCGTGATAGTCGTGCTTATTAAGCAAATGTTGTAAATGTATCGTCCCACTTGCAAGGTTTTCCTGTGGAAAAGCGATGTCTTCAATTATGACTGAAGTGCCTTTTGGACGTCGTGCACCCACCGCAGGAAATATTCCCTTACGCAATTCCCAAAGCTGCTCCTGCATGATTCGATCACTAAAAAAGCCTGTTGAATTGGAAACAGCTCGGTGTTGCTGGAATGCTTGATTTAGCTCCAACGCATTATTTAACTCGCTTGCTGTGTTGGCCTGAATTTGAACAAGGAGTGCTGCGTTGCCTGTTTGTGAATCCTTGAGAAAACTCGGCAAACCCTGATGATGAGAAATTGCCCTGATTGAATTGTGATCTAGGAACTCGATTGCACTGCAGCCAGCAGCTCGTAATTCAGAAGACAATGCGCAGGCATCCCCAACCCGATCAAACAACATTAGCGCCGTAGCTCGATGAGGCCTCAGCGGCACACTGCGCATAAAAATCTTTGAAATGAAACCAAGTGTCCCCTCCGATCCTACTACGAGATGTGCTAAGATTTCACTTGGCCGGTCAAAATCTAAAAATGATTCAAGTGTATATCCCATCGTGTTTTTGATTGCTGACTTGCGTCGAATCAGCTCACAAAGAGAGCTTGAAGCTCTCACCTTGTCTCGCAAACTCAAAAGGCCCTGATAAACATGTGGTAATTCAACTCTCAAAAACTCGTCGCATGAGGGCGAATGGGTTTCTATGACGTGACCGGACGCTAGAATTAGCCGAAAGCCAATGATTGTCCGGTAAGAGTTTTCCTCAGTTCCGCAGCACATACCACTTGCATTGTTTGAAACAATTCCTCCCAGACACGCAGCACTGATGGAAGCCGGATCAGGTCCAATTCGCCTTCCCAGTCTCGCAAGCTTCGCATTCGCAACTCCACCTCTCAATGCAGGCCCGCATTGAAAGCTCAATCCATCATCACAGGTTTCGAACGAATCCCAAGCGCGCTCCAACAGAACAAGAATTTCATCCGTTACAGCCTGACCAGACAAACTGGTGCCTCCCGCACGGAACGTTAGACTGGAGCGATTGAGCTTGGCCCATTCGATCAATTGAATGACCTCACTCTCAGATTGGGGGCGAGCTATGGCACGGGGTAGCAATCGATACAAACTTGCATCGTGTGCATGAACAGCCCTGTCCGAGTAATCAAATGAAAGGTGAGGCTGTGTCATATCGCGTCTCCGTTTGAGCAATAGAGCATTCATTCAGTCAACTATACCGGGCAGACCGTCGAGTCAGAAAATTTGGCGACAGAGGACGTCCGCGGGATGGGGCTTATTGACTCTTTGCAATTTTATGTGTTAACAATTTTTGTAATACACAATTTTGTGTGCATTCCTGTAGGAGGTCTCAAATGAGCGCACCAGTTCGAGTCATTGCTTCTGTACTAGCAGTTTTGGGCGCACCGAGTGCGCTCGCTGATGTCCGCCCAGTTCCATCAGGGCCAAGAGGACCAGTCGTTGCACCCGTGCCAGTTCCTGGCCACGGTCCCGGCTACGGAGGCCCAGGCTACGGACATGGGCCGGGTCGAGGCCCAGGCTACGGACATGGGCCGGGTCGAGGCCCAGGCCGTGGTCCCGGTCATGGACCCGGTCATGGACCCGGTCATGGTCCCGGTCATGGTCCCGGCTATCCAACTCCTTATCCCGGACCAGTCCCAGGCTACCCTCCGACAGCAACGGAAACCATCACGTGCCGTCCAATGTATGGAGGCCGCGATGCCATCGTGGTTCGAGAAATTTTCGGGAGGCGTGCTGATTATCTTGTCGACGTCGATGCTCTTGGTATTGTCGGACGACAGCTCAAAGTCTTTGTGCAGCAGCGATATAACGATAGCATGCTACTTCAAGTACAAACTCAATACGGCCCTGCACTTCTTAACATTGGTTACCTAAATCATCCTTACGGACCCACAGCAGTCTTCTCATTTGGAGGATCTTACCAAGAGTTCAAGTGCACACGGCATTTGCCACCTCCGGGCTCGTATCCACAACCTATGCCCCCGTCACCGTATCCCTTCCCTCGCCGCTAAAAGCCTATGTGCCAACAAGGCTTTCAAGAGTCTCTCGTAGTCGGATAACTTGTTAAACGCCTGCGCAGAGACTCTGATATAGATCCCGTTCTTAAAGTAAAAAACAGGTACCTCTATTTGATCAAATCGATAAAGGTCGCCTGCAATCAGTTGTGCATTTTCCGCTGAGGGCGTTACTTGCTGCTTCAGCGGAAATTCAAATGTCCACATCGGACCTTGCATAACGGCTGGCTGCAAATACTGACCAATTCCAATCAGCTCCTGTTGAAACAGCGTTTTGACCTTTTCGAGCATACTTTTTCTGTTTCTGAAGAGTTGATCCCAGCCCAACTCTTCGTTGAATGCTAACGCTTCAGTCGTGCTCAACCAGCCGCTGTAATCGGTCGTGCCATTCCAATGAAAAAAGTCGCTCAGTCGAGTGCCACTCTGAAAGTGCCCTTGACCACCGCAATAGCTCAGACTTTCTGGTCTGATGACGCTACGATGTTCTTGCCCAACGTAAATAAAAGCAGTTCCACGCGGCGCACAAGCCCACTTGTGCAAATTTCCGACGTAAAAATCGGGGTTGAGGTGTCCGAGCTTCAGTTCAAGAGCTCCAGGCGCATGCGCTCCGTCCACTAAAATGGGAACACCCTTCGCTCTTGCCAATGCCACAAGCTCAGCAACAGGAAAGACCAACGCAGTAGGAGAGGAAATATGATCACATATGACTAGCTTTGTTTTGGAACCGATCAACCTGTCAAAGGCAGTAATCACTTGCTCGTTTGTGGCGCTAGGCCACGAAACAGCCGCAGTCTTGATCACAACACCTGAATGCCGAGCGAGGTTTTCAAGCCCTTGTCGCACCCATCGGTAACCATGATCGTGAAAAACAACTTCATCGCCGGGAGCAAAATTGAGCGAGCGTAACACAGAGCCAATGCCAGAGGTTGCATTCTGAGTGAAGGCAATTCCCTCTGCGTCTGCCTCAAGCCAGCGCGCAAGTGACAAGCGCTGTTCATCGAGTCTTTCGGGCAAGTCGCGGGACAGAAACTTTACAGGATTTTTCTCTATTTCCTCGAGAACACTATTCCGAAAGTGCTGAATACGAATGGGCACGGCTCCATAGGAGCCGTTGTTTAGAAATGTGAGACGGAAATCGAGTGACCACAAAAGAGCCACCTTCTCGTCTCCGCACTCCCACTTCAATCAACACACTCCTAGGTCGAACGACGTCATCCAACGACAAGTCAATTAGTTTCTCTAATGTTAGCTACTGTAGTTATCATCACCGAGTCGCTCGAAGCAACGAACCGGGCGGTGATACACGCGTTCCCAGCGCGTTGAGCAAGGTCCTCAAGAACTTGAGTAGTTGCACCATCTTGGGGCTCAAGTAAATAGTCTGCGTTCTCTTCGGAATTGCCTGAACTGCTTTGCAGATAGATTTTGGCCGATTTCTGGATAACAGTGCCACACATCTCTGTGTTGCTCGCACCTCCAGAATCAGTTGACGCTTGACTCAATTCAGAGGTTTGACTTTGACATGCAGTTAAACCAGTTGCAACGACAATAATGAGCAAAGATAAAAAAGTCAGGTCTGACTTCATGCATTCGACCCTCCCACAGCCGAGAGCGTATCGGAACAACTCAGCTCATCTTGAGCTCACTGAATCAAGTGTTGAAGCATTGAACAGTGTAAAGCGATTTTAATGGAATTAAACGAGCAATTAATTCTCTGGGTAAATCCTAAATTTCAGGATTGCTAGAAACTTTTCCTACAGATGAGATGGCATAAAGAGTGCTGGGAAAGGACCCGCATCTGCGGCAATTGCAGATCATGAATGGGAGAATAAGATGATGACTTTCAAATACACCATTCTACTGTCCGGACTGCTGGTGGCATCATGCAAAAACGAAGCGCCCTCAAGCGCCCTGAAAGCTAACCCGGACGATGCACTTCCATCAACTGCACGTTGTGCTCAAGTGAGTGAAGTTGAAACTGTCGTCGTCCACGAGACCCTCCTTCTTAAACTTGCCAAGGAATCGGTCTCAGGAACATATCAATTCACAACCGGTGAGCGCAGCCAGATTCAGGACGCTGGCTTTCAGCATCTCACAGGTCGCATCGCTGAACTCAAGTCTGAGAACAAGGTGGTCGAGGTGACGCTATCCGAGGGGAGCTTGAGTGTTTATTTCGATGAAGACTTTGCCCCGGAGAAAAATCTCAATGCACTAAAACTAGATTTCAATGAGAAGAAAGTTTCGTTCACAATTGAAGGCGATACGCGTGCGACTGTTGTCGGAAATTGCATTTTTGAGTAAGGATACGGGATCTGTTTATTGGATGAGAACAAAGTGAGATCGGCTCAGTCCGTTATTGCCGCGTGGCACACTCTTCAGCCAAAACACGGACGAGGCAAAATCTAAAATGAAACTTATATCCATCATCATACCTACCTATAGGGCGACAGAGCACCTTCTACTTTGCGCTCGGTCGCTTGCTCGAGCCGATGCAACTGATTCCTTCGAAGTCTGCATTTACGGCGACGGTGGTGGAGAAGCTGCGCAAAACGCAATTGTTCAGGCCGAACAACTCCTCAAGGCTGCAGGAGTGGAATGTACGACGGTCTACAACCCAATCAACCTTGGCAACACGCCTGCGGTCAACCGTGCAGCTGCGCTAGCCAAAGGTGAGTGGCTGTTTTTTTGCAACGACGACATGGTCTTTCCCAAAAACTGGTTGGTCAAATGCAGGCCTCACCTCAAGACCATGAGAGTACTTTCGGTTGCGTGTATTGAGCCACCAGTTCAAGGTCATAGACCATCAAAGTATTTCCTCGCGGCAAACCTGGGCATCGACCCTTGTCAATTCAATATTCAGCAACTCGATAACTTTTTAACTGAGAATTCTCAGAAAGATGACGTTCTTCCAATTGGTGTGAACTATCCATTTTTTGTTGAACGCACAGTTTTTGAGAAAATTGGAGGCGCAGATGAGCGATTCGCTGGCCCATACCACGACCCCGACCTCTTCCTTCGCTTTCGAAACAACAGCATCGAGATGGTGCGCACGCGAGAGACGGCACTGTATCACTTCTCAGGAGTCAGTCTGAGATTTTCTGAAAAAGCCAAACAAATAAGAAAACGAAAAAAATCAATTCGATGGATTGAGCAAGAAAATCAGGCACGCCTTAGTTTTATCAAGAAGTGGGGTGCTAAACCGAAAGCTAAGTTCGGTGAAATTCCTAAAACAGAAGCGGCAGTTGAATTTGATTGGAAGTCTCAGTCCAGCGCTAAAAAACTGCAAGTTTACTCTCTCCTCGCTTGGGAAATGATTCGGGCTAAATTGCGCACTTTCCGACACTCATGGTAATCATTTAATCATGCAAAACTGAACCCTAAACCAACACATTTAAGAAGATAAGATGAGTTTAAGCTACGGAATCATTCAGACAGCAGGACTCACTCTTGCATTGTGGTTTGTTCGACTTTTTCACGAAAGCGTCACTTTTGATAACGCAACGGCAGAGCAACTTTGGCTATGGATACTAAAACCCGTCGCTTTAGCGTTCTTAAGCATTATTTACATCTTGGCTCATCTTCGGTTGCTGAAGAACACTCCTCTCAGACATTATTTACTATTTTCATACATTGCATCTG
>JBEAPS010000234.1:0-4394 GCA_041164285.1 Pseudomonadota bacterium | reverse complement strand
TGTTAATCGTTGGAATGCTTTCCATGTTGATAGCGCTTTACACATCATTGCAGGAGAGGCGCCGTGAGATGGCTATCTTGCGAAGCGTTGGCGCCGGACTTGGCAAAATCGTTTTTCTTTTACTCGCTGAGGCTCTTTGCCTGACGGCATTGGGTGTCGTTGTTGGCGGTGCATTGACCTATGCCCTGCTTCTTGGTTTACAGCCTGTTTTGGAGTCATCACTTGGATTATTCGTGCCAATCACGGCAGTCAGGCCGCAGGAGTTGATATATATGGTTGTCATTTTATCTGCGGGTCTCATTATTGGCTTCATTCCTGCACTAAAGGCGTACCGTAACAGTCTTGCAGATGGTCTTGCGATCAGACTGCTTTTACCTTTTACACTGCTGTTGTCGCCGGTTCCATCAGAGGCATCGAATATAGACGTTGCGGTCAGTGCTGATGAAGCCCCTGAAAGCGAAACTTCAAGCGGTCATTTGAAGAACAAAGATGTACCAGAAGTGACTCAATCGAAGAGCGAGGAGCCGCTGCTTCAAGTTGCCAGCAGCGTCGCTTGGCTCCGTGAAATTGCACGTGAAGTCACCTGCGATGGTCAAGGGATTGAATTGATGGAACCCATTGTACCGGCGGGAAGCGATCCTCACACATACAAACTCACTCCGAAAAGTCGACTTGTTTGGTCAAAGGCGCAAGTTCGGCTGATAGTCGGCGAGGGCTTTGAGCCTTGGAGCGAGAAGGGGGCAGGATCCGGCGGCAAACTCTTTATTGCTACTAAAAATGTGAGTCTTCGGCCATTGGAAATAGATGAACACACGCACGACGAGAAGCTCGAGGGCCGTGTACATGCGCGGCACACGGGAGTCAGTCGTTATGATCCGCACATCTGGCACTCACCCGCCAAAACAAGGGAAGTAGCGCTGAATTTTTACAATTTTATTGTCAAAAAGGTGCCCGGCAAAAGAACTCAATGGGATGCGTGTCTTCGAACTTTCGCTCAGCGTACCAAGGTGAGTGAGCGTGCCGTTCATGAAAAAATTAATACCATCCCCACATCACGACGTATTCTTGCAACAAATCATGACTCGATGGGCTACTTTGCAAACGCATTTGGACTCAAAGTTATCGCAGTTTCTGGTGTTTCAACTGAAGCTCAGCTCACGCCAGGACAGCTCAAACGAGCCATCGATTCGATTAGGAAAATGGGCGCAAAAGCCGTGTTTCTTGAGGTTTCAACACCACCTGAGCTCGTCAAACGTGTAGCGGCAGAGGCTGCGGTGCGGGTTGGAGGTGAGCTCTTTGCGGATGGCTTGGCACCCGCCGGAGAGCCCGCGGGGACTGTCACGGGACTGTGGGAAACAAATGCAGACACACTCGTTAAAGCTTTAAAGCCCTGAGGGCGAGATCAAATGTCATTATCTTGGAATAACTTAATATTAGGCCATCGTGGTCATAAAGGATTGAATCAACCATTTTCGGGACTCCTTGAGGATGGGGGTATTTACGCGATTGTTGGGCCAAACGGCTGCGGAAAATCAACTCTCCTCAAAACGTGGTTGGGACTCATGGTGCCAGTGGAAGGTGTGATTACAATAAATGGACAGTCACCAGATTTACGAAAAACGCCTCTGGCCTACGTTCCCCAGTCACAACAGGTCAATCAGTTTTTTCAGATCAGTGTGCTTGATTTTGTTTTGCAAGGCTTTGGACGTCATCCACCTGCAAGAGAGAAAGCAGTGCAGAGTGCTATGGCCGCGTTGGTGCAATGGGATTTAAGTGCAGAATCCACTCAGTCATTCCATTTGTTGAGTGGCGGCCAAAAAACGCGCGCCATGATTGCGCGTGCACTTCTTTCGAATCCTAAAATGCTATTTCTCGATGAGCCACTGGCAAATCTTGACAGTTGCTGCCAGAAGCAATTGATGGATACGCTTCATTATATGGCTCATACGGAGCAAATTTGTGTTGTTATGGTGGACCATCACTTTGAATCCTATGAAACACTTTTATCTGCGAAGTTCGTTTTTGAGCGTGCCCACAATGATGAAGTCTGTACCATAAAATTCGAGCCAAGGGATGATACGTGTTGCAGAGTTCACTAATAGAATTTTCAATGTGGAGCGCTTTTTTTGAGGCTGAATTTGCTCAGCTAGCTCTTGCTTGTACCCTCCTTGTTGGCGCGCTGTGCGGAATTCTGAGTCCGACGATCGTCTTGAAGCAAAAAGCATACATAGGCGATACCTTGGCGCACCTTGTATTTCCCGGCATAGTTGCCGGCTATTTTTCATCTACGGCTTTGGGGCTGCCTCTCTGGGGAAGTCTTATGCTGGGTGCAGCAATCACGGGGCTCGTTGGAAGCTATTTAGTAGAGAGGCTTGAGCGCATTTTAAGGCTCCCGCCGGACTCAGCTGCTGTACTGACGCTCACTGGTTTTTTTGCAGCTGGAGTTGTTGCGGTTTCGAAGCTCCGTGGAACGCGTATCGATCTGGAAAGATTTCTGTTCGGCGACGTCCTGAATCTCGACCTTGGTGACGTGTATGCACTGGCATTTGTACTCGTTTTGCTGATTTTTGTTATGTTCTGGCTTCGTAAGGACTGGAACGCATGGCTGTCCGACCCAGAGTTTGCTCGATTGATGGGCTTTCGGGTCAAACTGATAGAAAGGCTCTTCCCGATTATTGTGACGGCTTCGGTCTTAACTGGGCTTGTCGCTGTGGGCGGATTGATGATCTCCGCTCTATTCACGGTTCCAGCAGCACTCCTGCCTCCAAAATCAGCACTTTCTCCCAGAGCACTCGTTTTCAGTGTTTTGCTTGCATTTTTCGGCCTGCTGGCCGCTTTTGCTCTCGACTGGCCCGTGGGCAGCACAATTGTCTTGCTTGGATTCATCCTTGTTTTAGGAAAAGCCATCGTGATAAGGCTGCCCAGACGCAAGTGAGTTTTCTATTCAACAAAAATTAAATGCGCGGGAGCATAACCCTCATGTCAGATGCCGTTTTTGAAATCAAGAAAAGCAAGTTTCTTGAGCAACGTGAGCGCGGTAACCTTGCCGACAGTTACTCAAAAACACACACGGTTGAACAAGCTCTGACGCTTGCCGAGGGAACGGTGGGTGTTGCTGTTGCTGGCAGAATTGTTGGCCTGCGAACAATGGGTAAAATTCTCTTTGCACACATTTTTGATCACACCGGAAAAATGCAGGTGTGCGTTCGTAAAAGTGAAGAGTCCCCCGAAATGTTTGATCGCTTCGTTGCTGAAGTCGCTGTGGGAGACTTCGTTGGTGTTACGGGTGAAATCTTCAGAACTAAAACAAATGAGCTTACAGTTCGAGCTGAGTCTTTCCAGCTTCTCAACAAATGCCTGCGCACACTTCCCGAAAAGTATCATGGAGTCGAGGACATTGAGACGCGTTATAGGCAACGTTATCTCGATGTTATTATGAACCCAGAGTCGCGCGATGTGTTCAGAAAACGAATAGAAATTGTAAAATCGCTGCGTAGATCACTCGAGGATGCAGGTTTTCTTGAGGTCGAGACGCCCGTGTTGCAAACGCAGTCCTCTGGCGCGTTGGCGCGCCCATTTCACACTCACCACAATGCACTTGATATTTCCTGCACCCTGCGAATTGCGCCTGAAACGTTTCTCAAACGCTGCATTGGAGCGGGTTTTGATCGCGTTTATGAGTTTGCGCGCTGCTTCAGAAATGAAGGTGTCTCTGCAACTCACCTCCAGGACTTCAGTATGCTCGAGTTTTATGCGGCCTATTGGAACGCAGACTCCATGCGTGCTTTCGTTGCACAAATGATTGAGTCCCTCATTGCTCGCGTGTTTGGTCAGACGCAAGTGAGTCTTCACGGCAACGCGATTGACTTCTCTGGACAGTGGCCAGTCTACGACTATAGCGATATCATTCTCAAAGACTGCGGAATTGATATCCGTATTGAGTCAAACAAAGAACTTCTCGTCACTGCACTTCGGAGTAAAAATATCAAGCTCGACGACCTTGAGGCGATGAATTGGGCCAATACCGTGGATGCACTTTACAAAAAAGTCACTCGTCCCAAATTGGTGCAGCCATGTTTCATCGAGCGCTATCCGGCCGATATGGCACCATTGGCTCGAAGAAACGCCCGCGATCCTCGTTACGTTGATATGTGGCAGTTTGTTGTTGCGGGCGTCGAAGTTGTGAAGGCTTATTCAGAGTTAGTTGATCCGCTTGATCAGCGGGAACGCTTTGAAGATCAGATGCGAGCACGCGAGGCTGGCGACGAAGAAACCATGCCCATGGATGAAGACTATTTGACTGCAATGGAACACGGATTCCCTCCAATTGCTGGGGTTGGCATTGGAATCGATAGGCTTACGATGGTTCTGTGTGGTTGCGATAACATCAAAGA
>JBEAPS010000233.1:0-4069 GCA_041164285.1 Pseudomonadota bacterium | reverse complement strand
AAGGTGGACAGGGTGGTCAAGGTGGACAAGGGGGCCAAGGCGGCTCAGCTGCAGCTGGTGGAGTTGGTGCGGGCGGAGGCATTGGTGCCGGCGGTGGAGGTGGAGCAGGTGGAGGCAGAGGAGACGGTGGTGGCAGCGGATCGAGTAACGCAGACTCAGGTGCTAATAGCGGAGCGGGTTCCACATCGAGCGGAGGCAATTCGACGTCAGGTGGAGGTGGTTCAAGTAATAGTGGCGCCGACTCAAACGTTGTCATCAACAACCCAGGGGGCTCTGGCTCGCATAACTCTTCAGGCAGCTACTCTGGAGCTTCACGAACAAACTCACACGGCAAACGTTATGGAGTGAGCGTATGGATTGGTGCAACCATTCCGCTCGGGAAACGCAAATTGAGCAGAATTACCTGTGTCAACCCACTCAATAACCCCTACACGATGATGATTGCTCAAAACGCAATTATGAACCCTACCGTGCAGGGTAAACTCGCCAACGTTTGTCGCAAATGATTGAGGCCTTGCCATGAACAAACTCACACTCAGATTCATATTCGCTCTGATGTCGAGTCATGTTTGGGTGGCCTGTGGTCGGATGGAATCACCGTCCGACCTCTCACACTCAAGCGTGTCACAACAAAAATCGAATGGTTCAGCAGCGGATCTCATCATTCCGCACGCACGATGGTGTGGCAGCGATCCTGATTTTGAAAAAAATCTCGAGGAACTCCAAGCCCAATTTGTCGACAAACTGGCCCAGAAATGTAACGCACAAAATGCTCAAGAACGTGACGCGAAAAGATTCGCATGCGCCGTCGATGAATGCCTTGAAAGCATTACAACAGGAACCTCAACCGATACCAGACGTTTACGAATCGAAGTGTACAACAATGCCTTCACGGGCAGCGTAGGTTTACTCATCAGTTGGAGCTCGGATCGGAATCTCTGGAATCGAGCACTGCCCTCTCTAGGTGCTAACTGTATTCATTCGAGAGTCTTTGCAGAAACGCACTTCGACCTTCGCCAGCGACTTCGCGAAAAGACCTGCCTCTTTAGGGAAAAAAATTCTACCATAGCTCACACTCTGCCGGTGCAGTGAGCTGTGGTAGAATTAGCTAAATACTTGAAAGTCATCATTGCCTCATACCCAATAGAGACGAAAACTGGAGAGTCTGGCATATACTTTAAATGCGTTATTTTGCACTCGGATTGGAGCAAAACCAAAAAATGAAAACATCAATTTCATCTTTAGGATCGAGGATTTTATTCCTCGTATTGGTAGGCAACTTTACGCTTTGGAGTATTACCCCAGCCTTGGCAACGACGTTTGGGGGAGCGGTGTCTTACTCGAGCAAAGCTCAGACGGTTTCTTTCGAGTCTCGCTTGAAACACCTTTCAATTGGAGACCGAACAAAGCTTGGCTTGGGGTTCCGCACCAGTGTCTTTATTTCAAATTCGGCACCATTCTCAACTGCTGAAGCCTCAGAAATTGAGAAAAATAATATCGATAATGTTGAGTCATCTAGCTTCAGGTTATTGGCCACTAACGCTATTCTTTTTGCAGAATATGCATTGAACACAGATTACAGTTTGGGTTTGAGTATTGATACTCTCGGATTTTCTTTTGGCAGTGAAACCAATTTCTCGGGGGCATCAAAAAGTTCAATAGCAAAGCCAAGCTCCTTGAACCTTCTCATCTTCGATAAGCACGACCGAGGAACATTAAACTCACATTTTCTGGTGAACCGCAGACTAGAGAACGATTTTTTAATTTCTTTCGGCCTCGCGCATCAGTTCATTGAGTACAGATCTAATGAATCCTTTGAATTCGACAATCAGCGATTTCGGATGAAGAATGATGCTTTAGTTTTAGTTCTCTCACAGAGTATTAACTAACAAAAATTAGGAAGATCTTAAGCCACTCCTGACAACGAACTTGCTGCCTTACTCGCCCGCTTGCCACACATACCAGAATTGATAATTAAAAGGCATCAGTGGTATCGATATCTCTAACTATAAAAAAGTCACAATTTGAATCTTACTTTTTGCTTTTATTATTTTTATTTTTCTTATTCTTTTTCTTAGCAGTTTTTGGTCTTTCGTCTCCGCCTACCCTCCGCATTTTCACTTTTTTCTTACTTACACTACCTCTGTTTTTTCCAGTAGATACTTGAGAGGTATTCGCAGCCTCGGGCGCCACTCGCTCTAAGTTGTCTGTGGGGGCCACTGCAACATCGGTTGCAATTGATTTTGCATACATCTTCGCTAACCCAATTCAGCCACCCGCGTGCGCGTGCACTGGAGTGGTCGCAGCATTGCACACTTCAAACATCAGCGCAGGGTGGATGGGGAAGCAAGCAATTCAGTCACGACTGTGACTCGGAACCTGGAAGCAGCGGAGCGGCGCTCATTGACGTAACTTCAATGAAAGTTGTTGGAATCCATGACGGAGGCCTTGGCCAATGGAACTACGGCACCTTTCTTATCGACACCCCATTAAATGAATATCTCGGAAGCGGAAATTCCGCTCCACGCCCTGTTCCCGAGCCCACCAAGCCCATACAGCTACCCCAACAAAAGTTTGGGCCTTTTCCAAATAGCAGCTCTTTCGTCTTGACAGATTTTGGCACAGATTTAGGAAGGGTCATTTCATTCGACTTATTCATCGACTTTGAAGAAGGGAAGGATTTCTTAACTGTCGAGTATGGCTACGACCAAAAAATGGAGCTTACAGGGTTTCAAAAACGCTACTTTAGGGATCTCACTCTGCCAGTGAAGGTGAGTTTCCGTTCAAGTAAGTTCGTGCGCTCAAACCTGGCCGTGTTTTTTTCTTGACATGGACAAAATTTGAACATTCTTCTGTCATAAAAATCGTCTTATTTATTTAGGCGTCGCAACGCTGTGACACCTAAATAAATAGGAATACGCAATGAAATTAATCACTGCACTCTTGGTCTCTAGTTCAATTTTCTCAATAACCGCTTTTGGTTATGGAAACAATAAAAAGAAAAAGGACATCACAGCAACCGCATCAATGATGCCTGCCAAATTTGAAAAGGGACTACTTGTCGATTCTAAGTCAAAAATGACTCTCTACACCTTTGACAATGACACAGCTAACTCAGGAAAAAGTGTCTGCAACGATGGCTGCATAGCTGCTTGGCCAGCCTTAAAAGCAGATGCTTCGGCTAAAGAAACGGGTGACTTTACTGTCATTACACGAGATGATGGCAGCAAGCAGTGGGCTCACAAAGGAAAACCACTTTATTTCTGGGTAAATGATAAGAAACCAGGAGATACGACTGGCGACAAATTTAACAAAATTTGGCACGTCGTTAAAAAATAATTCATATTAAACAAGATAAAATCGTCAGGTTTGAACAATCTAATTCAAACCTGACGTTTCTTTGTGCTCAATCAAATTCAAGGAACAGAAATCTCCTTTTCGGGCTGAGCCATATCATAAATCACAATTGCGCTAACGACGGCCAAGGCAAAACCCAGGGCTGCCCAGATATGAGTTTTTTCAATTCTATCACGTTCAAGTTGCTTCTTCTGCGCGCTTGGACGAAGTTTCTTCACTGCTGACAACTGCGCACAATCAGTCGGATTCTTACAAATCGCAGTGACAGTCGTGCTTTGCGACACCGTTGGATACGAATTCAAGTTGGGTGCAAATCCCACACCCACAGAGACAGCAACCCCAACACTTTCGCCTTCACAAACCATTCCTCTCATGGCACATTGTTCCGAACACGTCAGTTGAATTGACGACTGACAAGCGCTCAAGAAAACACCTTGAACGAGTATAAGGGAAACTATTTTTCTCTGAGATATGAAAAGACTCAACTCGCCATCCCCGACGACAACGACCTAATTGCGGCTCGGACTAAAAAAAGGAAAATCAAAAAATCCTTGATTTAAATAATATTTGCGGAAGGTTACATTTAAATTTTACTTTGAGGATATGGGAAGGACCTGCATAATGCGAGAGGGGTGTTAATCATCTAATTAATGACCTACATTTGCATACTAGGTTTGAATGTAAACTGATGAAATTGCCCTCTAGACTCTCA
>JBEAPS010000232.1:0-6065 GCA_041164285.1 Pseudomonadota bacterium | reverse complement strand
AGCCGTGTGGCTGCCTTCGCCGCGAGTTCAAGAAGCTGTTGCTCACTGGAACCACTGGTTCGCCCACACGCTGCTACTGTTGCTAATAACGTTACCGTCGAAAATGCGAGGCATGGGAAGGCGATTGTGACGGAAAGGTTTCTTCTCTTCATGCGTATCCCCCTGAACCGAGCAAAGTTTGCACAGTGTGTTCCAGAAGATAACGTCGGCGGGTTTTTTGAAAGCTTGATAAAATCTGATAAATAACTGAATTTAATGCGAAAAAAGACTTAAGGTAGCCTCATTCCCCTTGCGTCAAAAAATTCACATTTTCTCAAATGGACATAGATTTTTGCAGAAAAAGCCTATGGCGCATTCAAATGAGGGATGCGCTCGATCGGCCCAGTTGCGACCCAGCTAAAAGAGAACCGAATTAATTATGGTAAGTTGACATGTACTCATAACAAAGACACTTGCGTACTTAGGTAGGTATTGAAGCTATGACGTTGAAAATTGGAACAAAAAAGATCCCTGGCGAAAAATTGGTCCTTTGCATACTGCTCACGTTAATGAGCTGCAAAAAGCGCCACTATTCCGACCAATTAAACTCCCAGCCGAAGGTCTCAGCGGAACTCGACTTTTGTACAGAACAAAGCGAGCAATCCCCTCTTTGGAGCGCGGAGAAAGTACAACTTGAATTACAAAAACTCATTGATACCGGAAACTTCAAGAAAAGCGGCTTATCTGCTTACGCTGAAACTTACAAGGCTATGACAGCTGAACGTGATGCAGAACGTTGCAAGCCGGGAGGAGCCCTAGCTCCTCACTCCCCTCAATCAGGTAGGGTGAACTCAGTTTTGGCTGACCTCATGAGCAAGGGACTCGTATTGTCCCAGACAAAGTGCATCCAAACGTTCCAAGACAGCTCCGTGCGCGTTCCAAATATTGGCTCGCAGCTATGCGAGATCAACTACCGTGCAGTAAATGAGCGCTGGACCGCTCTCGAACTCTCGATGGCATCGACAGCTGTATATCTCACCTCAGTCATGGGCATTGCGATTTCGACACTTCCGCACATCGATGCACTTTGGCTAGACACCCCGCACGATTCACTCGAAAAAAGAATTTCCGCGCTCAAAGTTTCTTTCAAGCCCACATTTGACTCGTTCAACGTGTTTTTGTCGGATAATCTGCATACAGTTGCCCAGGTTCTACTCAAAGAAAAGCGCATAGAATGCAGCATTTTTGAACTTGCAGCCCGTGCTGTGGGATTGTCAAAAGCACCCAAGCAGCTCTTTAAAGAGATTCGCGATAAGACATTTCAACTTGGGCTCGAACTATCGAGAACGTGGCCAAAAGGACTGCACCCTCTCACAGCTGGTGAGCCCTATTGGAATGTTGAAAAAGTCTTTGAACGCTTTGCAACTGAGCCTCCGGTGCTCCGAGCTCTCTACGACCACGGAAACCAAACGGTGGATCTTCTCAAAAATCCGTTATTGAAGATTTTCAAGGGTAAGGACACCACCCAATACGTTACCGAGCAGGGTTTCGCGTGCGATCTTCAGAAGTAAACAGGCTGAGCATTTATTCAACATTTTAAAATCTGCCCATACAATAAAATACTTTCCACCACCCCTGAGCCAGTTTCCGATACACTCACAGTGTTTGTCCTCAAGTTGTCCGAAACACTGGGAGGAAAAACATGAGAGCACTGGCTTGTTCATTTAGCTTTATTATTCTTACTCAGCTGCCACAAGGTAGCGATGCAAAAGCCAGAACATGGATAATTTCAGACTTCGCTGCAAACGGCAGCGGCTGCTCCATGGGTCAAGGAATTGCGTTGACCACAAGAAACGACACTCTGGAAGTTATCTTGAGTGACATGAGCATAAACTTGCCCGCGCTCGCTGGTCTTCCGCTTGCGTCACGCAAATTCTGTAGCTTCACTTTGGGAATGGAGAGCGTCACTGGCCATTTTCCAATAAAGTTCGAACAACGCCTCGCCATCGGCGTACTCAAATCAGAAAACGCATCGGCAGCGGTCGTGGCGCAAACTTCCGTCGGGGATATAGCGCTTCCGCCACTTGAAATTCAAATGCCGGCTGGCATCCGCATCGATGAAGACAACAAATCTGTGGAATTTCAGATCGAACTCACACCTGGCATTGTTGACCCCGACACTTGGTGCACTGACGGTCTTCGTTCAGGCACATTTTCAAGCCGGATTGTCACACAGGGTCTCAAAGCCTCTGATGGCGATGCATTGATTTTGGGCCAAAACAACGCGAACCATTCACTCACATTCACTGCTCGGGTTGAGTGGCTTCCATGCCCGTTGCGGCCCGCCGCGTCCACAACTGAAACAACACTGACCCAATGACTACTGCGCAAACCGAAGCGATAACCAAAACAAAAAACTGCTCATGAGAAGGCAAGAAGGAGCCAAGTGCAAAAATAAACAATGTAGCAACGCTGTTGAGTGCTGTTGCAACACCACTGATTTTGCCGCGCATTCCATCAGCAAGATTGAGCTGACGGATTTCACCCTCTCCGATCGAAAAGCCATATAAACCAATTCTCGAAAACAAGACCATCAAAAGGAACGCTGCACCATTTAATGAGCCCGCAAAAAAGAAAACAAGAGCTAAAACAACGGCGACAGCCTGACACTGAATAAACAAAGCAGTTGCCCTAGTAAGGCCAATTCGACGCCTTATGAGAGGAAATAAAAATGTTGCAGTCAAACCAAAAACAGCGCCAGCAGCTCTAAAAATTCCCAACATTGGCTCAGAGACTTTCCATGAGCCCTTAAGAAAACTTGTCAGCAAAACACCATGAGGACTAAGCACAGAGAACCAAAGACAAGAGTAGGCCACCATGGAAAGCGCAACGGGGTGCGCAAAAAATTCACGCCATCCAGAAAGTATTCCGGCAAAGACTAATCCGGTTCGCTCCTTTGAAACCAAGACACTCTGAGTTTTAAGTTCTGCACTGGAGATAAACACACTCCGCAGTAATATTAATTCTGGAATGAACGAACACACATTCCAAAACGCCACAAGCATAAAGCCTGACAAAAGAATTGAATTTAACTCTAACGAAAGAAGAATGCCGGCAATGACGGGTGCAAAGACCTCTGTGAGTAAATCTATGCGTTTCATCCGGGAATTAACAACAGACAACTGCGGTTTGTCTATGACAAGGGGCAGCCAGTCTTGGCCAACAGCGATATCCATGACCCCTGAACCAAGCGTCGACGTTATTGAACATGCGGTGACGACAACAAGCAAAAAAACCGAAAACGCACTGAGCTCTGTGCCAGCACTCGCCATCTCTGGCTGACGGACAAGAAGTTGCATGCTCCAAGCAATGAGAATCACGCTCAACAATTGAACGGTGACTCCCGCAACGGCGGTGCGCCATCGACTCCAACGGTCTATAAAAGATGCTACTTTGGGCTGGAAAAGAACGATGCCAGCCTTTGTTGACAAAAATATCGCTGCCACAAGCGACAGCTGATCTGGAAACAAAATAGCAACGGTCACAGGAACAGCAAAGTCCCAAGCCTGGTCACCCATGCGGGTCAGAAAACGGCTCAAGAGAAGTTTTTGGCCAACATTCAGCATTTGATTAAATCCGTAACGGGGTTTCCTAGATGCACACACGGGGCCCCATCACAGAAAAAAGCTCAACGTGCCCTGTGTTGAATCAGACGCAAAAGCAATACCATAATACCGTCAGAGTTATAGCCCGCGAGGTAGCGCGAACCTGCCTTGGGAACGACAATGTATTCGGTGCGAACAACACCCGGCATGCCAAGATCGCCCATCGGGCCCATTCCCGCCACTGCCGTGTCACTCTCGGCACCAGTTGAAAGGCTTGATGCAATGCTCGGAAAACTCTCGCCAAGCGAACTCACCTGCTCCAATGTGCACAACGACTTGGCTGTTGACTTTCCTCCGAAAGCATCTTGCTCCTCAGAGCTGATAGATTCCAAGCTCACCTTTTCGGCATCTTTCAGCTCTTTGGCTGATGATAGCTGAGCAACTTGCTCGGCATTGAGCTGACAGACCAATGGTCCATTTGAGTTTGACGCCGTCTCAGACATTGATCCACCGGACATTTTACAGCCGAAACCCAAACTCATGAACAAACCCAAGCCCAAAAAACAAAGAATCTTCATCGTCTATCCCTCTACGCCATAGCCAAAACCGCAGGCAAACCGCTTGCATCTCGAGAATAGCAAAATCAACATGCAATTTTGATAGGCAAAACGAACCGATCGGACTTTGACTCTCCAATGAAATCTTGTTTTTTTACTGGAGGAGGGAACTCAAATTGTTTTCTCTCATGTCAACTGGCTGAGATCTGGTATTGAGGAAAAAATTCATGATTGAAAAAAACTACGTTTACCCTATTTTGGCCTTTTTGATTTCCTCGCTTGTCATGTTTGTCGCTAAAGCTTTCGTGCGAAAGAAGTTTGCTACAATTGCGGAAAAAACAGACACAATTCTTGATGACCTCATTGTTGAAATTGCAAAAAAAACCAACCGCTTCTTTATCATCATTTTGTCACTCTACGTAGCAACACATTTTGCTGACGTGTCACAGATTCTAAAGCTTCGAATTCATCAGGCACTCACTGTTGTTACCGGAATTCAGCTTTTCCTTTGGCTAGACGCGATTATTTCTATTTTCATAAACGACCGTTTGAGTGAAAGGATTAACGGCAAGCTTTATGAATCACCTATGGCTACTGTCACTTTAGTTGTAGCCAGAATTGCCATTATTTCACTTATTCTCATTGCTATTCTTGATAACTTGGGGGTGAACGTTAGCACTCTTGTCACTGGCTTTGGAATTGGCGGTGTTGCGGTTGCGCTCTCCGTTCAGAAAATTCTGGGTGACCTCTTTTCTTCTATGTCTATTGCCTTAGATAAGCCTTTTAAGATTGGCGAGTTCATTGTCGTTGACGAATTTATGGGGTCAATAGAACGCGTAGGGTTGAAAACTACACGCATAAGATCGCTGTCCGGAGAGTTGTTAATTTTTCCAAACAGTGCGCTGCTAGAATCACGAATCCGCAATTACAGCAAAATGCTCGAAAGACGTGTTGTATTACGTCTCGGTGTTATATACGACACCAAGGCCGAAGTCTTGCTTGAAGCTTGTGAGAAAATCAAAACACTTATCAATAATGCACAGGGTGTTCGCCTTGAGCGCGGACACTTTGCCGACTTCTCAGCGAGCTCGCTTGACCTAGAGTTTGTCTATTGGATTGAGTCTGGCGACTACAGCGAATACATGACTCGAAAGCAAGATCTTCATATTGAAATTAAGAAATACTTCGATAACGCGGGAATTGAGTTTGCTTTCCCAACTCAAACAATACATGCATTTACCGAAAATAAGAAAACTTAGAAATTAGAAAGTGTATTGTATCATTGCTTGAATAATGTGGGTCACACTGTCAGAAGCTGATGAAGAGCAAGATCTTGATTCTCTCTGCATCAAAAAACCATCTCAACCTGACAGCGTGAGGAGCCTGAAATGGCATCGCCCGCAATTGAATGGTCGACCTGGGACTCTGAAGCAGTGCTTCGACAAATGCAAAGTGACCCACAAGGACTCACAAGCGAAGAAGCAAAAAGAAGGTTGAAAAAATTTGGTTTCAACCAACTTCCAAGTCGAAGTGCCCCTTCAGTTCTCAAGATATTTCTCAGACAATTCCGTAGTTCACTCATCTATCTGCTCCTAATTGCTGCATTATTGTCACTCTTTTTGGGAGACCTGACAGACTTTGGATTCATTCTTGTCGTACTTCTATTCAATGCAGCAATAGGCACCTTCCATGAGACACATGCCGAGAGAACCTCACTTGCGCTGCAAAAGCTTATCTCAACTCAAGCGGTCGTCCTCCGAGATGGTAGAATATGCACTGTTAAAGCAGAACAGCTAGTACCAGGTGATATCGTTTTGGTGGAGTCAGGTGCAACTGTTCCGGCTGACATCCGACTGATTCGTTCTCTTCAACTAGAAAGCAATGAATCGCTCGTCACTGGTGAGTCGATGCCGGTTCCAAAGTT
>JBEAPS010000231.1:0-8416 GCA_041164285.1 Pseudomonadota bacterium | reverse complement strand
GGATCTGGTGACTTCACAGTTGAAGATCGCGCCTCTGAAAGAGCCGAATGGTGATACTGCCAGAAAGCTGCCCGCAAATTCTGGGTTTTTCAAAGTTAACCCAGGTGCCTCGTCAGCTCAGAATGCTTGTAATAATCTAATAAACATGAAGCTCATCAAACTCGATGTGGGTTCTGACAGTCACCAGAATGGAGCTGCCTGTCTTGGTTTTTCGGACAAAACGATGAAAAAGCTCAAGCTGATTGTCATCCCAAGTTTGAGCGAGCATGCTATCATGGCTGACTACCAGAAAATTGAGTGATTCTTTAGGGCTAAAAAGGGTGACGTTTTCAAATCTGCGCGAGCCACCCATCAAACACGAAGGTATCAATTTGTGGAAAAGCGCATGAGAGTGTTTTGGCTGTTCAAATAATTTGACTTTCGACTTGCGTGATAAATGCTCTGCCTTTCGCTACGCCAATCGCTACGCCAATCGCTACGCCAATCGCTACGCCAATCGCTACGCCAATCGGCCCGTTCGTGTCTGAAGAAGTGTCGGCTTTGATTCACACGCAGTAATTTCTCGTAAAAGACATACTTATGTACATACTGGACTCTGCACTGAGTCCAGCTCATCTACTCAACTGTGCTGTTGATTCTTTGTTGCAAATGACTTCATACGTTCAGAGCAGAGGCGAATGGCAAGACTCTCGAAAGAAGCATTTTTCCCTCTTAATGTGGGCTGTCGCAGTCTCAGTTTCTTTCTGTTTTTATTGAACTATGGTAGACAGTACTTTTTTGCAGAAAGGGTTTGCGAATGAGTCTCAGTTTTGAAATCAACTCGGCTGATAAATTAGAGACGTATGAACAGCTCGCTTCCGCGCTGCAAGCTTTGTGTCAAACTGAGCCCGACGCTGGTGCGAATATGGCAAATTGTGCAGCCCTGCTGTACTCGACCCTTCCTCAGGTCAACTGGGCTGGCTTCTATTTGTTGAAAGCTGGTGAGTTGGTTCTTGCTTCGTTTCAAGGAAAACTCGCCTGCACTAGAATTAAGCTTGGCCGAGGTGTGTGTGGTGCCGCGGCGCAGCAAAACAAGGTTGTTGTTGTGCCCGATGTTCATGCGTTTGAAGGTCATATCGCATGCGATGCCGACACTCGCTCAGAAATTGTGTTGCCCATCTGTGTTCACGGTAGGTTGTATGGTGTCCTCGACATCGATAGCCCCATTGAAAACCGATTCGACGAAACCGATCGTGCAGGTCTAGAAAAAATAGTCTCCATTTTGGTAAGTGCACTCGAGCGCTCAAATCCGATTCAATTTTTGCATACAATGATTCGTGTGGGACATTTGGAGCGGAGCATTCAGTTTTATCAAGACGTGTTTGGTTTTCAGTTGGTGCGCAAAAGCGACTACCCCGATGGCAAATTTAGCCTCGCATTTCTCCGCTTGGGCGATGGCTCCCTCACTGAGGCTGAGCTCGAACTTACATATAACTGGGGTGTAGAGAATTACGATCTGGGTAAGGGATATGGACATATTGCTTTGTCGGTGCCTTCGTTGGAAAGTTTGGGACAAAAACTGGCGTCGCTTGGCCTTACGTTTTCATGGGGTCCTTCGACAACTCCAAGCGGCAAAGGTGGAATGGCATTCATCAAAGATCCTGATGGCTATGCGATTGAGTTGCTCGAGCGCACTGTGTAGTTCTTTTGACCGGCCGCCAGAGGATAGGGGAGATGATTGTGCTAAAAAACTTTTTGATAGGCTGCTTTATTTGTTGTCTTTCCCTGAGTCAGGTTTCCTGCAGTGAGAGCGGACATGAGGGGCATGGAGGGCACGAGAGCACCTCAGTTTCTGAGACCGTCGGGCAAAACTTCAGAGCTAAAATTCTAAGTTGGTCAAATGGTCCTCAGGTGAGTGGCGACAGCGTTGCTGAGATGAATAATGAATGTATTGTCGAGGTTCTCCTCGCAGACGGATCTGCTCCAGAGGCGCTGACAGTAGAAACGGCTTTTCCGTACATGAAAGTTCACGGCCATGGCGCACCTGATGAACAAATCACTTTTAAGATTGAGGGCAATAAGGTGACTGTTTCCAAAATTGCCTTCACAATGAGTGGTCCTTGGGAACTACACATAAAGGTTTCAGCAGGTGGTCGCTCTGAAGAACTGGAAATACCGGTCGTTGTGCCTTAAATGGAGAAGTGCTTATGAGGCTGAGTCTGCGGAATCTCTTGTTCGTTGTTTCTTTAGCGGCCGCTCTAGGCTCTCTCGTCTCGAATCAAGCACAAGCATGCGCTTCTTGCGGTAGTGGAAGCGACGATCCACTTATTTTATGGCCCAATGAAACCTTCAAATCTTATATCGGTTTTTCAACCTCTGGGCGCTACAAAACCGTCGATCCCAACGGAAAATTTGGTACCGAGTCGGGTCCAACGGACAGAGATTCACTCACACTTGCGGTTGCACATGCGTTGCGCTCTGATCTGTTTTTTTCTTGGACAATGCCCTTCATGCAGAATCGGCTCGCAGGCTCCTCGCTCAGAAGTTTGGGCGATCCCATGGCGGCTGTGCGCTGGTCGTGGCTCCTACCCGAATTTTCAGAGCCGTGGAGGCCTCAGGTACAAGTGATGGCCTCACACAAATTCGTTCAATCGCGCTCACTGCAGGAATCGGACCGGCCTGATCTTTTGGATGCATTTGGAACAGGTATTCCTGAAACAAAGGTGGGCGTCGATGCCTTTTGGGGTATGCATCAGCTGAAAGGCGGCTTTGCATGGGCAATGCTCTTTCCTGAGGAGCGTGCGTTAGGGCGGGCTATCGTCTTTCCCGGCAACGGAATTCGAACAACGTTGACTGTCGGACACGCCCTCGGCGAGAAAAACAAAATCATTGGGGGCGTCGTCCGTGAAGCGCGTCAGCAACGCCGTACAGATGGTCAATTGATTGCAAGAAGTGAGAGCGTTTCGCACTCTGGATTTGTGACCTTTGATGTGTCGCTGTTGGACTCAAGCACTCTTCGACTGAGCTTTTCGGATCGAGGTCGCCTATTCGAAAATAAGAACATGATTGCATCGCAGTCTTGGAGTGCAGCACTGTTGACCACTTGGGAGTGAGCTGCTTGAGAGTTTGGAGATACCGATTCATGTTGTTTTTGGCTTGGGCTTTTTGGGGGATTGCTGTTGCACCACAGGGTGGGTATGCGCAAACCGAAAGCAAAGTGAGTTGCCCACCCATCGACCTTGCGGGATTAAAAAATTTGTTAGGAGAGCGCCCTGACAAGAGTATACGTCTGATTTTTTTCTCGAGCTGGTGTAGTGACTGTCCGGTCCACCTCAAAAAAATCAAACCTTCAGATAATATTGTAATTGTTGGTATATTTGACAAAAGACAGCGAATTGAGAAAGCAGTCAAGCGCCTTGAGTTGGCACAACCATGTTTCACTGATGCCGGCGTGGGTAAGAAGTTGGGAGTGACTATTGTACCAGCAGAGCGCACGGTCAGTGCTAAAAATTTGACTGATTTGTTGGGGAGTAGCCCATAATCCGCCTGTAATTTAGTTTATCCAGCCCAACCTTACCTCATCACCGCAACAAATTGCTGCGTTTATCAAGTTGCCAAGTTGAAGTAGCATTGCTTTCACCTGAAGAATGCTTCTCGTTTGAGGATTTCATCACATGTATCCCGCCTTTGCAGTATCCCACTTGCGTCTTATTTTGAATTTGCGCTGGATTGCCGTTGCCAGCCAACTAGTCGTTCTTTTTCCGGCGATTAAACTGGGCTGGGTGCAAATTGAAGTACGGCTGTATTATGTGTTGTTGGTGTCTTTCCTTGCTGGATTGAACACTGCGAGTGTTTTCGCAGAAAGGGTGAAGTTTATTCGCTCAAGTCAGAGTCAGCTCTTTGCTCAGCTCAGCTTTGATTTGTTGGTCGTTTGTGGTTTGCTCTGGCTCACAGGTGGTGCATGGAATCCATTCATTGTTCTCACACTGATTCACGCTGTGTTGGCTGGAATGATGTTGCGCGGACTCCATTTGGTTTTTTATGTGCTGACTTATTTTTGGGCTCTCAGTGCGCTTTATTCAAATCCGATGCTTCCTCCGCCAGTATTGGGTCAAACTCTTCCCAGTGTGGTTCTATATCCCGTGCACATGCTCACAGCGGCCTCTCTCATTGGACTGATTGCGTGGACGTCGTTTCAGCTTGAAAAGAAAAGACGAGAGGTTGAAGTCGCACAGGACGATGCTCGGAAACAAGAGCATTTGCGTGCCTTCGGTGTCATTGCAACAGGCTTCTCGCATGAACTAGCGACTCCTCTGTCAACGCTACAACTGCGCTTGAACAGACTCGCTCGTGCGAATCCGCACATTTCTAGTTCAGACGACTATGCTGCTGCGAGCGAAGCTGCTGAGGCCTGTACGGCTGCGCTCAAGCAGCTTCTCAGGCGAAGGAATGATTTGAGCAACTGCTCCTTCGAAAATGTCGATTTGAATGAACAGCTGCAAGAATTGAAGCAATGTTGGACAAAAGCCGATCACACTCTTGAGCTTGCGGTCGCGTCAAATCCAGTGCAACTGCGCACGCCCGTGGTGAGTTTGAAGCAGGTTATCGACGATCTCGTTGATAATGCGTGCCGAGCAAAGGCGAATGCAGCCATCAAGATCTCGACAAAGAACAACGAGTCTGAGGGAAGCATAGAGCTTCATATCGAGGACGATGGACCTGGTGTGCCACAGGTCATCAAAGATCACTTGGGCGAGCCTTTCTTTACTGCTCGAGAAGGAGGACATGGTCTTGGATTATTCAATGCCTATGCATATGCAAAGGCAATGGGTGGGATCCTGCACATAAACGATCGGCCTCAAGGTGGGACACGAGTGAGTTTGGTTTTTCCAAGAGTGCAGGCAAGTCTTTGATGGAAATATCGGCGACTGGAAAGACTCTATTGTTGGTTGATGACGATGATGCCTTTCGTAAAACTCTTGAACTTGAGTTTCAGGAGCGGGGCTACGTTGTTTTTTCAGCTAAGTCATTGCTGCATGCACGTGCTGCATTGTCTGACGGTTTAAAGTTTGATTTTGCACTTTTGGATTTGAGGGTTCAGTTCGAACTCAGTTTGGAACTTATCCGCGAGCTTAAGCAAACTCTGCCAGCTGTCAGGGTGGTGGTATTAACGGGATATCCTTCTACCGCAACCGCTGTCCAAGCAATTAAGTATGGAGCAGTCAATTACTTGCTCAAGCCGTCGTCTGTTGAGCTCATGGAACAGGCTCTTTGGCTCGACGATGTGGGTGGCGAATTCGACTTTGATACAAGTGATGCTCAGTCTATGACATTGGCACAATATGAACACGAGCTGATTGAATTTGTTCTTGCTCAGTGTGGCGGCAATATCACGCACGCAGCGCAGCGGCTTGGATTGCATCGGCAGAGTCTGCAGAGAAAAATCCGTAAAGGCGCCCCAAAATAAGAAACTGCCCGAGACTAATGAACTTCTGAGAGGAGCAACATGAAGAGAGTAATTGGAAAACAGACGGCAATTGTGGGTTCTGCCGCTTTCGTTGTTTTTGCAGTATTAGCCTGCGGTAAGAGCAACGGCTCTGGAGCAGGATCGGGCCTCGCTTCGGATGAGCAGGTTGTTGAAATTCCATTTCGTGCCACCGTGGGTGATGAAGACTTCGACTGCAATAAGACGTACACGGTTGGTGAAGATTCAACTCAGGTTCAACCCAAAGATTTTCGCTATTTCGTATCCGATATCAAATTTGTGAAATCAGACGGCACAAAGGTCGATTTGAAGCTTGAGCAAGATGGAAAATGGCAGACAGGCAGTGTGGCACTGCTTGATTATGCCACGACCGATGCCAACTGCGCCAAGTCGTCATCGCCTGACAGTGAAACACGTAAAGTGGTGCGTGGTGTTATTAAAAAGGGTAACTACACAGGTATAGAATTTGCGCTCGGCCTCGACGACGTCACAAACCACCTCGATTCAGCGACTGCTGAGCCTCCTCTCAATAACCCGGGTATGTGGTGGTCGTGGAAGGGCGGATACAAAGAGCTCCGCCTCGAATTGACCGTGCTGTCTGATGGAACAGCGAAGGGTAAGGATTATTTGGTGCATCACGGGGCAACAAGTTGTTCTGGAAACTCACCTGAAACCTACAAGTGCACTCACGAAAACAACGCCACAATTAGTTTGAGCGGAAATCCGCTCGAATCAGGAGTAAAGTTTGATATCGCCCAATACTTCGAGGGTGAAGCCATCCAGACCGACTTAGGCTCTTCATTTGGCTGCATGTCGTTCCCCGGTGACAAAGATTGTGAATTTCTTTTTGCAAACCTCGGCCTCACCTTCAAGGATGCTGCTTTGGCTTTGACACCCAATCAAAAAGCATTTTCGCTCTACGCCCATTCCAACACCGTTCAGAGTTCCGATCCGTCAGGGGTTAATACCGATGGTTCCACCTGTACAGAAGCCAGAAAGGGAACAGTAGGTGACGATTGCTATGTGCGTGATGCCGCTCTCAACGTGACGCTCGAGGTGGGTGACGCATCTCATCCGACGGGTGCCAATGGTTTTGCCAGCCACAATGCGGGCCTTGCGTGTATCACGTGTCACCAGAGCAAAGGACCGGGCAAGGGGCTCCACACTTTTTCGGGCACTGTTTATAAGAATGACCAGACAACTCTCGCGGCCGGCGCAGTCGTTAAAATCTTCAACGAGGCGCCACCTAGCTCAGGCTCTGATACACGGACTCCCGTCAAACAGTTTACAACCGACAAGAGTGGAAACTTTTATTCGACCACCGATTATCTTGCGGAGCTGACCAATACTGGAAAGCAATATTGGGTGACCGTGACTGATTCCGACGGGTCTGGCTCAAAGAACATGATGTCGCCAAAAATCACTGGGCAGTGCAGTCAATGCCATGTGGGTGGACAGCGTATTTGGATCAATAAGTGATACTCTCCGTTCTAGAAACAGATATCGATTGGGTCAGGAACCAAAACCGCACTTTTATCCGGTTTTGGTTCCGTCTTGAATATTGTTTCCAAAGAAGCGTTCTTTATTCAACCTTACTCACAATATTCGGTGCTCCCTTCTCGGCTTCGGCTAAGTCTTCATCCAGCATGACAGCTATTGTGGCTCAAGCGCAGCCTTCGTTGAAAGCTGCAGGGCAGGGGCTAATTTCACCTCAGGCCGCCTGGGGCCGAGAGCTTTTTTTTGACTCGCGACTCTCGGCAAATGGCAAAATTTCATGTGCAACCTGTCATGAGCCTGAACGTGCTTTCACCGAGAACAAAGTTTCATCAACCGACATTGAGGGCAAATCAGTCGAGCGAAACTCTCCCACACTCATCAATTCTTCACATATGGATGTCTTGACGTGGGCGAATCCCGTTTTACGAAAGCTTGAAAATCAAATTATTATTCCTTTGTTCTTGGATACGCCCGGGGAAATGGCACTCATTCGTGTTTGGCCCAAAGTGCGAACCGAAGTTCTCGGAACGTCTCCACATATCGAGATGTTCAGAAAAGCGTTTCCTAAAGAAAAAGGACTTCCGGACACACGACATTTGTTCTTTGCACTCGCTGAGTTTGTGCGCACCCTTGAAGGGTTTGACAGTCCATATGATCGTTTTTTGGCTGGAGACAAAAAGGCGATGTCAGTTGCTTCTCAACGTGGGCGAATTGTTTTTTTCTCGAAGAAGGCAAACTGCGGATCGTGCCATTCGGGCATGCTGTTGAGCAATGCATCAAAAAAAGAGTTTTTGAAGAGCAATGACCCACTGGCATTGCCGCCAGTGACCGATTCCTCTGGGCAAGTCATGCAATTCGCCCACAACGGATTGTACAACTGGGACGGGTTGGGAGGTGTTCCTGCAAAACACGAAGGACTCTATGAGTTCAGTCATAAGAAAGAAGACTTGGGAAAGTTCAGAATTCCGCCTTTGCGCAATGTTGCTTTCACGGCGCCTTACATGCATGACGGTAGCCTTAAGACACTCGAGGCTGTTGTCGAGCATTACAATCGAGGTGGTTCTCACTTTTGTCAGTCAAAAAAGAAATGCAGACCCGCGCCGCAGCGCCATCCTCTGGTGCGCAAATTGCATTTAACTGAACGAGAAAAATCCGATCTGGTTGAATTTCTCAAAGCATTGTCTAATTGATCCGCGACGGTTCGACTCGAGCTCAGTCTCTCTGGTGCTTTCTCACTGGCACTCAAACGTTCCTGCGCCAAGCCTCAATACATAGGGCTTATCGCAGCTCGTCAACTTCGCAGAATTTGCAACGACTTTGTTTTTGCTCCCGCTGAATGTGGCCATTCCAGAATCGAGCTTTCCGTCGGTCCCAAAACTGATTGTTGCCTCATTGTTTGCGCCTGCTTGATAGGAGAGCAGTGCACCTACTTTTGTATTTCCTGCATTCACAGTA
>JBEAPS010000230.1:0-2826 GCA_041164285.1 Pseudomonadota bacterium | reverse complement strand
GCTCCACCGCGAGGCGTAAGCACTGAGCCCATTCTCAAGTGAACAACCCGCGCACCAAAAACTTTTTCTGCGGAGCGCGCAGCATATTCCCAATCAATGGCTAATTGACTTAGAAAGCTTTTGCCAGCAGTCGAGCCTTCGGTCAAAATCTCATCGCCACGATCGCCGTAAATACCAATTCCCGAAGCTGAAATGAACACAGATGGTTTTAAGCCGAGTTCATGTAATCCGGTGATAAGATTTTGAGTTGCATCAACCCGAGAGCTTCTCAGCCTTTCTTTTTGGCGGGCAGTCCATCTGCCTTCAGCAATACCTTCGCCTGCCAAATGAATCACTGCGTCGAGCGGTCGACCATCCAGCAAAACACTGCACTCACTCGGACGAGCCTGACTCAAATCCCACTGTATTTGGGTTGCGTTATTTCCGAGGCGCCGAGACACACCAATCACTTCGTACCCACCCTGCCTCAAAAATGCTGCCAACTCCTGACCTATCAAACCTGAGCTGCCTGTAAGCAAAATGCGTTTCACATTTTTCTCCTCGAAAGAGCTCCAGAACGCGAGATCGTTTCTGAGAGTGCTGTGCCGGTAGCGAAACATCGCAGACAATTTCTCACGAACAAAGTAGCCGGCGAAAATATCAGAGATAGGCGATAACGGAAGTTCATACCGAATAACGTCATGCAGAATACAGGGAGACACTGAACTTGGCTCGAACGAATGTGAGTGCTGCCAAAATGCAAAGGGACCGCTGACCTGCCTATCAGAAAAGCTCACGCCTGGCTGAACGCTGAAGTGCTCCGCAAGCCATCGAACTTTTCCAATTGGGGTCTTCAGTTCAATTTGCGCACGACCACCCTCCCGAATGCCTTCTGTGCTCAGCATTCTGGCCTGATCCCAAGGTGGGCTCAAACGGTTGAAGGCAGAGTCGTGCTCATGCCACGCATAAGCAGTCTCTGCCTTCACACAAAGGTCGGTACTAAACCTCAACTCCCTCTTCATATCAGAAGGAGTACAAACCTACGATGTACGCGCGGCCGGAGGACGTTTTGTCGCTTTGAGCGTTTTTACTCGAGAACGACTTATTTTCAGACTTTTTGTAGTCGTAGCCAAGCTCAAGAAAGAAACCTCCCGCAGCGTAGCCTGCACCAACAACAACTTGAGTGACGTCGTTTTTCTTTTCGTCAGAATCCGCCTTAGAGTTGTCGCGCTCACTCGTTTGCGAAACAGAAAATCCGTAGGTGAGCATGTCGTCTTTTTGCAGCATGTTTGCCACATCAAAAATACGAGAGTCACCATTAAAACCAAGGCCTACAGTTGTGTTGGTTCGCTTATCCGAAGCAGTTGCACCGTTGGCACCATCAGCTGCAGCGGTTGTGAACTTGCCATCTTTGGTCGACGTTACGACGTTAAGCTTTGCGCGATCAATTTGTTGGTACCAACCGCCAAATGCGTATGAGTCTTGGTTGTAGCCAAGAGATGCCTCAAAGTGCGAAACGTCACGTGCTGTCGTTTTTTTCTCAGTCTTGATGAGAATCGTTTTTCCATCTTTGTCGAGCACTGGCTTACCATCAGCGTCGACTGCGCCCTCAGCAGCAGCAGGCTCTTGCTGAACCTGATTCTTTTCCATTCCAAAGTAGGCAGTTGCCACAAGCCCTTGATAGCTCAAGCGGCTGCCAAGAATCACGCCGCGGTCAGTTTTGAGGGTATTACCAAACACGCGTGAATCACGACCACCGGGAAAGCCCATTGAGTTACCCACCGCGGCAGCAACTGTCAGCGAATCTCTTTCACCAAGTTCATAGCTTTGGGTGATCGATGCGCCATCAATTGCGCTGAACTGATCAACTGTGATGGTTGCGTCCATACCCCACGCATCCGCACCGCCCATACGGGTTCGACCAAGCATAATGCTGGTCTTGGAAGGAAGTTCAACACCGAGATCCGCGCGGCGAATGAGCAAGCTATTCAGCCCGTTAGAGGCTGCAATTGACGGGCCCACGTTGCCAAGAATTTGGGTTTCAAGGCGAGCGCGCGTGATACCTTCGCTCACTTTGAGACCAAATCGCACGTTAGCGAGCTGAAACTCAGGAGTACCTGGGGCTTCAGTGTCGACCAAATTTGAATAAGCCTGAATGAGGCCGTATGGTACAACGGCTTTTTGAAGTGCTTGATCTGCCATCTCGCCTTCTGCAAAGGCATGAACGGGAGCGACAACAGCAGCATAAAGCGCAATTTTGCGAGCTGAAAACATAGACACGGAGCCTCCGCAAAAAATAAAGTGTAAAGCGGCCTCAAAGTAAATGTATTCAAGGGGAGCGTCAAGCGACTCAATCGCACTCTCAGTAAGGACTGCACTCATGAGCAACTCAGACAAACTCAAAAAAAGCCACACAACCTTGCATAAAACACAAATTGACCTTGCAAAAAAACATGAGCAGCTTGAACAATGGTGCAGTGCGCACAACCTTGATGCAGTTTTTATAACCGCACAGGATGCATTTTTAAGCGAATACACCCCGCTCTCATCCAATCAGAGGTATCAAGTTTCAGGTTTTAGCGGCTCAACAGGCGATGGAATCTTCGTCACGCAATCCCTTGCCGAGCACCTTCAATGTCGAGGACGATTTCATTTGTTCGTCGACGGTCGTTATCATCTTCAAGCTGACCAAGAAACGAACCCACAATTCGTCGAAGTGCACAAATTCTCGCTATCGACCGGAATGGACGAAGAGATCCTAACTTGGATAAGAAACTCATTCCCCAAGAAAACACGTTTAGGCGTGGACACTCAGCGTATGTCGTGGAGCCGATGGGAGAGTTTGCA
>JBEAPS010000229.1:0-5230 GCA_041164285.1 Pseudomonadota bacterium | reverse complement strand
AGTTCAAGCCCCCGTCGCTCATGACAACCTATTCAAATTTCTTCCCGATAAATACTCTTTTTCGCTTGGCTATGGGCTTTCACCACGTCCAATTTTTGGTCAGGAGAATGTCTACAGGGAGGCTGTTCGCGCGGGTGGGGCAGTTCACTGGAATTGTGTTTTTCTCGAAAAATGTACGTTTCTATTAAGGACCGGATACCTACGATTTCTTGCCATCCCTGGTCCCGAGAGCGCAATTAAAGTTGAGCAGTTGGATAGTCGTTTTTCTGCTGGATTGGGAATGGAGTCCACAGCTGTTGTTCCGGCTGGTATTTCGATGAGTACCGCCAGTGTTGCGAGAAGTTATCGTTATAAAATAAGCGCACAGCTAAAGAATGAATCCATTCAAAGTGAGTGGAGTGAGTCTGCCGTTAAGTCCGTGATTGACCTCTGGATGGGTGTTCCGTTGGTAGCTGATATGGCGAGCCTGAACCTCACAATGAGTCGGTTTTTGTCGATTGACACTCCCGAGGATCAGACTGTTTATGGTGTTGAGTTCAGGTTTGATTACTGAGCAGCACTCATGATGACTAAAAAAACAAAAGGGAGCTCTCCATTCGGAAAGCTCCCTTTTGTTTTTAAGGCAGGGCATTAGATCAGCGCTTGCCTTTGGTTCCCTTTTGGCTCGTTCCCACTGCGTCTTTGAGAGACTTAGCAGCGCGGAAGCTTACCTTTTTAGAAGCGGGGATAGAAATTGACTCGCCAGTTTGAGGGTTGCGGCCCATGCGAGCAGCGCGCTCTTTAGCAAAAATTACCCCAACTTTATCGATGCGTGCTTTGTTGCCTGCAGCAACTTCGCTTTCGATCGTTGCAAGGAACTCCGCAAGAAGAGTTTTGGTCATCTTCTTTGGCAACTTGTCTGTGAATTTTTCAGCGACTGCAGAGATTAATTGCTGCGTGGAAACAGTATTCGACATTGCGACTCCTTCCGCTTATGCGATTGATACTACTGCGGAGTCTACCGGAACAATTTTGGCAAATCAAGTTTTGAGGTGTATTCTCATTGCTGAATGTTCTCACCCGAAAAAATTAGATTTATATTCACGTTCTGCGCCTGAGGTTTTTTGATGGACTCATCTGCTTATTTCGTGCATAATTTTAGTCCTTTTATTTTTACAGTTTCTGGATTGAAGCTCGACTGGATGTCCTCAGTGGCAGGCTCCGGTGCTTTGATTGTCCTTTTTCTCTTGGGACTAGGTGTCCTGTGGGGATGGCCAAGATTTCGATCGTTAGACGATTCGCATCTACGCCGTATCGCTATTATTAGACCCTTCTTTATTGCTTTATCGGTTGTTCTCGTAGCTCTCTTTGCGATGCACAAGGCTCAATTTGATTGGGGGCTGCGATGGTATTCGACAATGTATTTGCTGGCCTATGCATTCACATATCTTTGCTGCAGAAACTGGATTCGTAAAAAGACGATTATGTTAACTCAGTACCTTCTTGATTCATTGATCGCTTACGGGATGATAGGCATGATTGCCGGCGCTCGTGCTGCATATGTGTTTATCTACAATTGGGATGCTTACGCTCAACGCCCAATGGATATGTTCAAAATTTGGGAAGGTGGCCTCTCGTTTCATGGTGGAATCGTCGGAGTTATCGTCGCAATCATTCTTTTTTGCCGACGTAATGGAATTCCATTTTGGCATCTTTCCGATAGGATCGCATTTACAGTCCCTGTCGGAATAGGACTGGGACGTATCGGTAATTTCATGAACGGTGAGCTCTATGGGCGAGTGATTTCTGATCATGTTCCTTGGGCAATGGTTTTCCCAAATGGGGGAGGGCTGCCACGTCATCCAAGCCAGATTTATCAGAGTCTTGGTGAAGGGTGGTTGTTATTTTTGACTTTGTTCATAATTAGCAGGAGAAGTCATCGGGAGGGCACGGTAGGTGCGGCTTTTGTCTTTTTCTATGGCTTCTATAGATTCTTTATGGAGTACTACCGAGAGGCCGACGAGCAGCTGAAGTACTATTTCAACAACTCCATGACTATGGGGCAGATACTCTGTGTCTTAACGATGTTGGCGGGAATTGGTGTATTTTTTGCAACCAGAAATACATTTCTCACTCAAACAGAGCAGTGGCGAGCTCGAATCGATGCATTTCATGCTCAAAGAGAAAAAATAGAGTCACAGTGATTTTCCAAATTGAGTTTGCGGATTATTAATCTCCGAAGCGAAAAATGCAGTCAAAAGACAAGTGTGACAGGTAGCTGAGTTCGGATTCACTTCTGATTGAGCCGAACAGCACGCGCGTGCAGTCTTTCGGTATCTTCGTGATGGCCTGTTGCACAAACTGCATCTGTTCATGACTGCTTTGTTCTGGAAAGAAGCACAGGCCTAAATGTGGTGCGTCGGTCTGAATTGCAAGTTCAAGTTCTTCGACATTTGCAGCAGAAACAATCGGGCAAAGCCTGCAGTCTCGTGCAAGCTCAAGGGCCATTTGGAGCTCGAAGAGATCCATTGAATGTACGTGAATCTGAACGCCAGTAAATCCAAGTTCAGCCGCCATGAGAATGTCGGCAGAACTGTTAAAAAAACCGTTTCGAAAGACCAAATGTCCGCGTTCACGAGACCATTCGAGGTGTGAACGTAGATTTTGTTCAATTGCGTGCCAATTGTCGTACATCCAGAAACCAGGGCTAAGAAAGACTCCCGAAATGAGTTCATGTAGGTTTGAATCCTTTTTACTCGACAGACTAGACTCCTCGAACCTATCATTGTTTTTTTTTCCTTGGTGGTTGAAAACACGAGTCAGTTCTTCATCGAGGAGTGTCACTATTGTCATCAAAGGCTTACTTTTTGTGTGCTTAGAAGATTCACTCAGCAGGGGTTTTAGTTGAATGGTATTTTTCGACTCTGCGAATCTGAGAAGCTCTTCTTTCCAAGCAGAACGGTCTTCAGTAATCCAGAACCGCTCTGCTGCAGCATTTTCAAGCTCAATCAATGAGTCTATGAGCTGTTCAGTCAATTGGGGAGATCCTTCCATTTCTCGAGCATTGTGGCAGCTCGACCTGAGACAAGAGAGCTTCGAGCGAGCTGAAGTCCATCGTTCATGTTGTCTACAATGGAGGCTGACCATAATGTTGCAGCTGCGTTCAGAAGAACCGCATCTGTGACGGCACCTGAACTTTTGCCAGAGAGAGTTTTCTGAAAACATTCTTTGTTTTCATCTTTACCACCGCCTTTGAGTGCGCCTATTTCATAGAGAGGGATGCCAAAGTCCTGCGGATTCCAAACTTCGACGCTTTGAAGTCCATCGGTCAATCTGATCACCCGAGTCGGACTGCAGACGGATATCTCGTCTAGTCCGTCTTCGCTGTGGACAACGACTGCGCGTCTGCGACCGAGCATATGCAAGCATCGTGCTGCAAGGATTTGAATGTCTTCTGAATAGACCCCAAGCACTTGTCCGTGCAAAGGAGCGGGATTGGCAAGCGGAAGAAGCAAATCAAGTATTGTATGGAAGCCAAGGCTTCTGCGGACAGTGTTGAGATGTTGAAGAGAATGCAAGAGTGCAGGAGCATATAAATATGAAATTCCAAAGCTGTTCAGCTGGTGCTGGAACTGCTCCGGTTTTCTTGCGAAGGGAACTCCCAGTGCTTCGAGCACATCAGCACTTCCGCAGTAGCCAGAAATGGAACGGCTTCCGAATTTTGCAATTTTTGCACCTGAAGCTGCGGCAACTACAGCCGCCATTGATGAGATATTCACCGTGTTTGATTGATCGCCACCAGTTCCTGAATTGTCAACGAGTCTTTCTGAACCTAATTGAAGGGTTTCGAAACCTTTGAGGTGCTCTCGGAAACTCTCAAGTGAAGTGAGAACAAGCTCTTGTGTGGCTGTCGTGAGTCGTAATGCCGTGAGGACGGCTGCCACCCTCACATCAGATAAACCTGCAGACAGCATTCCGTTCATGAGTTGACGGACCTCTTGCTGCGTAAGTTTATGTCCGAAAAAAAGCTTTTCCAGACACGGGGCAAAGAAACTATCCTGAGTGGACATGGTGTCACCCTCAAATGTGTTCTGTCTCATTCGTGCTGATTGCCTGCATGGGATAAATCCGATGCAGGCTTCTGACCATCGTCACAAAATTGTTGTCTTCTATATGTTCAACTTCAAGGAACCTGACTAAACATTCATAAACGTTCACAGGTGCCTCGAGGCACAGTATGTGTGCAGCTTCTCTGACCCAAAAAGCTTGACAGTCGGGAAGTGCTTTGACGATTGCGAGCGGTGCTTCTGTTGAAAGAAGTTTGTCTTCTACTCCCCAAAGCAGTTGCACTGGGCATTGGATGCGATGAATGTTGTCGTCGACAAAATCCTTAGTCTTGATTGTTTTTACAAAGTCACGCACCCCATCGCTTTTAAGGACTCGGTACAGTCCACGCTTAAGAACAGGACTGATCATTGGGATGCCGCCGTACGGGTAAGCACTCATAATTCCCGGATATATGCTATGGAATTTGTTCCAGCTTAGGTAAAGCAGAGTGTCTCGAAGTGTATGTGCGCGATAGTTGAGTCCCCCCGGATTGAGGAGCGATAGAGATTTGACGAGGTGAGGCTGTTCAATTGCCAGCTTCATCGCGATCCATCCTCCGAGACTCAGGCCGACAATATCCGCCGGTTCGCCAGAAAGTGACCGAATAAACTCAACCAGTGCCGATGTGTGCTGCTCAAGCGACATTACCGGATTGTTTGGCTTGCTGAAACCGGAAAAATGAAACAGATCAGGCATAACCACTCGTCGCTTATTGAGTAGCATCAATGCGAGCATTGAAAAGCACTGACCACTACTTCCTATTCCATGCAGAAGGACTACGGGAGGTGCGTTAGAGTCTGGCTGTGAATCGTAATAATGCAGTTGGCCAAAAGCATTGTCGCTCACTTTGGCTCTGAGGCCTGCGGAATTGAGAGCCTCACGGGTGACTTTTGCGAGCGCCATGTCCACTTGCTGTTCTGCAAAGCTAACTGCATCTGAGTTTTCGAGATGTCTGGCAGGACGAACGAGTGTGTTTAGAAAAGTGAGTTTTAGCGACCGGGAAATGGTCTCGTTGATACCACCTGTAGTTGACAGAATGTCTGCCGATGAGCCTCGGAACGATGAAAAAAGCGAGAGTTTGAATGTAGGATTTTTCAGATCCAGCCCCCTTCATTTAAGAATTCAGTTGAGCGATCTCCTGCAA
>JBEAPS010000228.1:0-2771 GCA_041164285.1 Pseudomonadota bacterium | reverse complement strand
AAGAACTCGTCTCATGTTTTTTGCTGCAGTAATTTGCCCTAAATGAGGCCTGACAGAGTGTATTTCAGAACGGAATGCAGTGGCAGTTCCGAGAGTCGCGTCGAGCGACATGGATGCACTGATGTCCGCAGTGCATAGTAATTGAGCAGCTAAGTCGAGGCCAAGAAGGCCAAGTGCGGTCATGACTTGAGTGCCGTTTATGAGTGACAGACCTTCCTTTGCTTCAGGAACAATAGCTTTTCGCTCTAGCTTCGTTAGTACTTCCGCAGTTGGATGAATGCTCCCATTCCATTCACAGTGCCCTTCTCCAATCAGAGACAATGCGAGGTGTGCTAATGGTGCAAGGTCACCGCAAGCTCCAACTGAGCCTTGGCTTGGGACGACTGGGTGGATTCCTTCATTCAAAAAGAACTCCATTTGCCTCAGGATTTCTTCACGGACTCCTGAGTTTCCGCGAAGCATTGTTTGAAGACGCAAAACCATGACGGCACGCACCGCGCTGCTGTCTAGGGAGTCTCCTACTCCACAAGCGTGCGAGCGAATTAAGTTGATTTGAAGTTGCTGCAGTTGAGCATGCGGAATGCGAACCGAAGCCAGAGCTCCGAATCCGGTATTGATGCCATAAAAGGTCTCATTTGACCTGAGTCGTTCCTCAACCGCGAGCCTCGAACTCCTAACTTTTTCAATTGCTTTCGGGCAAAGTTCCACTTTGTAGCCTGATTTTGCGATGCGGACAATCTGCTCAAGGGTTAACTCATACCCATTGAGAACTTCTATTTGGTGTTGATTGTCATTAGGCATGGTGTCCCTCTTTGAAGTTTTTTGTTGCGCTCGTTAAGATGCTTGCATTCAGTCATCAGGGGAAGTCCCATGTTATATAAGCAACGCTCAAAATACACGCCGGGTGGGGGAGTTCTCGCGTTTTTTGAACAAGTTTCAAGATTCATATCCCTTTCAGCTGCTGGCTGGATCTTCCTTGCAGTGTTTTTCATCCTTTTTAGAACAGATAGCAAGGTGACTGACTCATTTGAGCTTCGACTTTTTTCTAGTTTGTTCACCGACGGTCAATATCTGATGACTGCTCTCATGCTTGTAGGACTGAGCGGTGTCATAGGTGCGCTTATATCATTGCCGAGTGCATTTACACTTTTACTCTGTCGACAATACTTGGATTATCAGCTGCTCCGGTTGGGTTCAAGACGTTACAGTTTTGTGAGAGAGAGAGTTCTTAGGTATTTGCCAATCGTAGTTTTGTCTCTGTCTCACATATTAGTTTTGGTAGTTAGTCTTGCCTCAGCTCCTCAGCTCAGTCGAGCATGGCTGAGCGAAGGAAACAAAATTTCAGAATGGCTTGCAGGTGGGCATTTTGTTCTAACCTCATTGACTCGCAGTGCTTATTCGAGCGAGCAGAGCGCTGCGCAGCTGTCTGGTAAAAGCAGTAAAAATGCAGTTTCAGTTCAAGGCAAGGGAAAAAGGGTTCATTTGTTTTTTCTACCCGCGGAACAGATGGACAGTGACGAGTTCAAAAGTGAAATGGAAAAGTTCAATCAGACTGTTTCAGTTCCGTTCATCATTCAGCGCTCATCGGTGAACGAGCAGATCGAAAGTTTGTTACTCAGTTTGACAGGCGAGACAGCCGAACTCGCGCGAAAAGTTCTGTCATTACCCAAGAGTTACAATCGAGTCGTGGTGAAAAATAATTCTCAGACAGTAGTATCTATTTCGCCTCAGATTCGTTTCGGAAAAGAGCTTGCAGGATATGGGACCGAGTATCTGACAGGTTTTAATGATTCAATCATGCATCAGGAAACTCAACGTAGACTTGTATTGTCTCAAATTCAGTTGTTTGGAGTATTTCGGGCTTTCAATGGAGTTCCTGTTTTGTCGTCGAATCTCAATTGGCTAAATTTGATAGCTGATGACGTTGCTAGAATCCGTCTTGTCTCTGAACTCGTGTCTTCGCTTAATCCCAGTAAAGATAGCATTATTATAACTCAGCTATTTGGTCTTGAGCGAGTTTTTTCAAATGTAAATCCGCCGTTTCGACCCGTTGGTTGGCAATTGAGTCAGAGTTCCTATGAAAAGAGGATTGTGAATAAAAATTTAACTCGCGAGTTGTTCCAGTATTTAAGCGATTTCGCAAGAGAAGACAGTGACCGTTGGCTCATTTTGCCATATTCGGATGATAAGCGACTCAATCCTAAAAGTTTTGCAGTCTTTTCAAAAAAAGATGCTCTTTTTTCAAAGCACATGAATGCCTCGTTAGGTGCACTTTATACCAACGAGGATTTCGCACGATCACTTGCCGTTGGTATTACGGGCGATAGCTCCCAGAAAGTGGTTAATGTATCTGACGATATAAACTCGCAGCTTGAGTGTGTAGAAACTGAGATTGACATTAATAATCCCGATTTTTCATTTCAAGCTATCTTTAATAGAGAGAGAAGCTTGGGTCAGCTGTTGAATTATTTGCCACAGATGAGAGATTCCGATCTAAGCTTTTTGGGACGGAGCGGCACGAGTTTTGTCACTCGTAAAATTGGTTTGGGTTTTTTGTGCAAAAACTTCTCTTTGGGTAAACCTGAACAATATCTTTTGAAGTTTAGGGGAACACGTGAACAGCTTGCAACGAGATCCAATACGACTAAGTTCTATTCCGCCCTTGTGGAATGGAACGACGGTCGTCGCGTAGATAAGTCAAAAGCGAAAACCTCAAGTGATTTGCTTGGACATGAAAAATTATCAAATAGTCTGACCAGTATTAACAGCAA
>JBEAPS010000227.1:0-2586 GCA_041164285.1 Pseudomonadota bacterium | reverse complement strand
GACTTTGGATCGAACTTTTTGATTGCATCCGCGGTTGCGGGGTCTGTGTCGGGGATGAGCGTCTTGAGTGCTAGTAACTCTTTGTTAAGCGCGTCTATATGTTTTTTATTACGTTCCAGCTGTTGCCGCTCATGTTTCAAATCTTTACTTGTCAAGCTCAGCTCATTCGAAAGCTCGCGGGATTTATGTTGCAACTCCCTAAGTTCTTGCTCAAGCGCCAGGGCTCTCTTCTTGTCTGGAGAGTTTTGCTCGAGATCCTTCAGTCTCTCAACCAAAGAAGAGTTTTCAGCTCGAACCTTAAACAGACTCAATTCTATTCGCTCATCTGCTTCTTTAAGATGTAGCTCAGCTTCTCTGAGTGACTGCTTGAGTTGTTTGATCTCATCTTTAAGATGTGCATTTGCTTTTCTTAAATCAATGAGCTCTTTGTTAGTCTTTGGTGATTCACCGGAGGTCTTCGCCGGTGTTTTTTGCCTCTCCGCAAAACGTATCGACGCCTCTGCATTCCGAGATTGCTCTAGTGTGAGCTTCTCTTGAGCACCCGCTAATGTCTCTTGAAGTCTAGTTCTGCTGATAAAAAGGAAAAGAGCGAGGGCCGAAGCTAACCCGCCAAATCCGATTGCCGTGTAAACAATCGCCGTATCCATGTAGAAATCTCCCTAAACTAGCAGCTGTTCAACTGCTGAGGCCGTGGAGGCTATGCATACATTAATTTTACTGAACAATAAAATCTCGCAGCTGAGAAGCTACAATCGAACGCGGAAGCCAAAAGAGGGTCGCAAGCTGGTCAACCAAGTTACATGAAGGGGCGGCATGACGGAGCGCTGTTTGCAGAAGTGGTGCAGGCATGAGAAGCGCTGTGGCAAAAATGTTCAGGCGAACGTCTATGATTGGGGTTTGCTCTGGAAGATAAGTGTTTCCAATAAGCACGTGTCTGCCGATTTCTCGTGCAAGGAGAAATCGCAAAAATGGCTTCATGTCTCCCGAACGGTAGGTCACCGTAGTGCAAGCGTCAGAGTGTGTGACTTGAATCATGGGTGCTTCGACATTGTCCGATGCATTGATGACAAGGCCAGAATCGATAACCTCAGTGAGCTCAGGTAGCAGAACCGGTAACGAGTTGACGCGAGCCCGAAGCAATAGCTCCTCAGCTGTAGCAACAGTGATCGCGCGTTTGGTGTCTATGAACTCTTCGAATGAGTTGATTCCAAAAGTGGATTGATAACGTGCTGTGTTTCGAAAGTACTCTCGTTTCAATTCATCAATCTGGCGTAGGCTCAGTGCCGTCTGGCCAAAGCCCTTGTATTCTTCAAGTGCCTCTTCGAGGTTTTTTCGCCCAGAGATGATATCAAGCAAATCTCGCTCATCTGCCTCTAAGTGCTGACCAATTGCTTTCACAGAATCCAAGGACTTGATGTTTTTTTTGCCCTTTTTCCAGTGACTGCAGTCTGCAGGATCGAAGCCGAGGATTGCTCCCACGTGTTGATCGATGACCTTAACTTCATAGTTATGTTTGATGTTGAGCGCTTCCTTACAAAATTTGAAGAGCTCGGCACTTTGTGGGTAGCGGTTTTCATCGGTTCGTTTCATAACGAAAAATCCTTTTTTCGCGATGTCGCCCCCGGGTAGGACGGGGGGAGAGCTATCCGTTAGTCTCAATCCATTAAGGAACAACCCTACTATCTTTTTGTCAAGCAGTACAGATTGTCCGCAAAAAATAGGGATTTCTAGCTTTAGGTTCAAGATTGCCGCCTAAAACTTTGACAGTTTGAGTTGGGATGCTCGAAAAAGTTTTGTTAGCCTTAAATTAACACTGGCCCGCGTTGCGCGCATTTGGGCTCTGTAACTGGAGAAGGCTATGGGCTTTCGTATTATGACCAATACATCCTCGGTGACCGGACAACGGCACTTGAGGAACACTCGCAGAATGCTCGACCAGAGCCTGGAACGACTCGCATCTGGTTACCGGATCAACAAGGCCGGTGACGATGCTGCTGGTCTGGCCATCAGCGAAAAGTTGAGAGCAAAGATACGTGGTCTGCAGGTTGCTCAACGGAATGCCAATGATGGTATCTCACTCGTGCAAGTTGCCGAGGGCGGCTTGAATGAGGTTCAGAATATCTTAGTGCGTATGAGGGAGCTTGGAGTCCAGGCCGCCTCAGATACTATTGGACCAAAAGAAAGAGTGTATCTGGACAATGAGTACCAAGCTCTGAAGTCAGAAGTCGATCGAATTGCCAATGGTACAGATTTCAATGGTACAAACCTGCTTGATGGAACGGGCGGAACGCTAGATATTCAGGTTAATACCGGCGGAGATAACATTCTTGGCGTGGATCGAATCAGTTACGATGCCTCGAAAGCAGATGCAAATACCGATAAACTTGGAATTGCAAATCTGGCGATTTCGGACAAAGCCGGTGCTCAGATGAGTTTGGCTAAGATCGACGATGCACTCGACTATGTTTCTTCGTTGCGTGGTGATTTGGGTGCAATGCAGAACCGGTTGATTTCTACTATCAACAATATTGGAATCAGTGTTGAGAACCTCAGTGCTGCAAACAGTCGCATCAAGGACGTCGACAT
>JBEAPS010000226.1:0-2544 GCA_041164285.1 Pseudomonadota bacterium | reverse complement strand
CCCAGCTGGAATTGAGTGTTCTAACCCACTGCCTTTGGTTCGGGCGGATTGGTTCATTTCACAAATCTCTGGCAACATGAGAATGCGCTTGTATTACCACGCCTCAGGGATGGATGACGATACCGTAACTCTGGATGCTGCACTGGGAATTGATGATGAAGAGGGTTTCCTCGTCGACAACGACCCTGAATTCGTTGAAAGCCAATTCCCTAAAGAAAAAAGAATAATTCGCGCTGGCTTCAATAATTCTGGAGTCTCTAGTAATCACAGAGCGATTGAACGGATTCCACTTGAATACGTTCCTGGAAAGCCTCTCTGGCGCGGCTTCGAGTTCAAGGACAAGTCAAAACCTGAATTCACTGATAACGACTTGTTCAACTTCCCAGCAGGTCCTATCTTTGGCATCTCGAACGATGATGAGGTTGGTCATGAGTGCATCAACCTCATGACTCCACGATATACAGTTTTAGATGGTGTGAAAGTCCGAACCATGGCTTTAGTCGATGGTGGCCTTTTGTACCCATCTACAATGCCAAACAACAAAGAACCCTTGATCGTGAGAGAACTGAAAAACACAAGCATTACCGGCGAAAGACGAGCTGAATTGGAAGAAGAGTTTGAAGCCCTATTTGGACATAATGACTTCGTCAATTGGCGCTCTGCAGACTACATGCGCGTAAATAATAACAGTCTACCCATTCGACAGAACGGCCCTTTTGCTGGGAAAGCAATGATTCAATGCGAACTGAACGTTCCCATTCAACAATGGCCTGAAGGATTGCGTAACAATCCTATCGCACACAGACATGACACGCTAGAGTATTTGTTTCTGAAAAGGAACGGTTTACAGGGTTTTGTAAACGTGGGTCTGCAAGCAGAGCACATTGACTATAAGATCCCGAACCAACGCGCACTTGACAACAAAACAGCTGTCTTAATACCAGCCCATGACGCCCCTAATTTGTTCGTTGTTGGAGCTCCGCTGTCATGTTTATCTTGTCATGTGCAAGGCTACATTGAAAAAGAAGACCAAATAAAACAGTACGTCGATAGGGTTAGCCGACCTGAGTCAGTGACACCTGAGTTTTGGACGCTTTTCAAAGAGAAAATCGCAAGACTGAATGTGCCATTTGACCAATTTAAATCCCAAATGGAACTTGACAACAACGTCTTCAGAAAAGCCCTGAGCGAAACTGGCGTAGACTACAAGGATCCGGAGCCAATTGTTGACACTTATAGAAGCTGGGCAATCTCGGGAATGACCTTCACCCACGTCGCAGAGGAACTTGAACTCACGGAAGCAGAGCTAGCCCGAAAAATTAAATTCAACTCAAAAATTGCAAAGTATTTGAATGAATTTATCATTGATGGAGCGATAATAAAGCGTTCTGAATTCGAGAAGGCATACAGACCTCTCATGTGTGAAATTCATGCAAGTTGTAAAACCATAGACGCAAAGAATCTGATTCCGAACTAGAAAGGTAAAATAAATATCAATACAAGCAGATGAAGCATTTCACAAAAACTTCATCTGCTCTTTTCTTGTGAAAAATACTGAATATTTAAGAATTAATCATTTGCGGCAGGTTACTGCAGAAGTGAAAGCTCATGAAAGGCAAGAAGTCGTCTATTTATCAACGATATTAAAGCGATCTTAAAAAATTACTGAAGAGAATCATCCGTATCTGATTGCTTATTTAACAAAAACAAAGTGCCTGAGCGAAAGCGAGTCGGATGTGCTAGGCCAGCTAGGTGAAGGGACCGCAATTTCACACTGATGCCAATTGATGATGACAATTACGATTTTTAACCTCGATAAAACCCTTGTAAAACTGAGAACCACATTAGCTCTCTCGCTTGCATATTGCTTATCAACGCGAAAGTTTGCGAGAATTTGCATAATTGACTCTGATTTTTAAAAACAAAGGATTCAAATCTCATTTTTTGATGGAGTGTTTATAATAAAAAAAAACCCCAGCTCTCTTCCGTAAGAGCTAGGGATTTTAATTTCACTCGAACTGTATGCTCACCCGTTCAGTGGGGGGTGGGGGTTATTCTGAAAGCGCGAACAAACTAGAATCGAGTGAAATAAACCTAAGGAAGTTTTGAAAGTCTTGAATAAAAGTCAACCAAGGCCGCTTTATCTGCTGCACTCAACGCTGAACCTAGAGGCATAGAGCCATTGTTCACAGCGCTCGACGCCTTGCTCGCTGCTGATTTGTTCAAGTCGAATGTTGTTAGCCTTGGTGACGTAGACGCATGACAAGTTGCACATCGCGCGTCAATTATGGCTTTAACCTTTGTGTTGTATAAATTCTGCAATTCGACCGCAGGATCAACAGGTGTTGGCGTAGGCGCTGCTGGCGGCATTGGCGCTGCTGGCGGCATTGGCGCTGCTGGCGGCATTGGTGCTTCGGGCGGCACAGGAGCAGGCTCCATAGGTGAGGCACCTGACTCACTCACATCATCGGAATCGTCCTCGTCATCGTCCTCGTCATCGTCCTCGTCATCGTCCTCGTCCTCAATCTTATAACGCTTCTTCGA
>JBEAPS010000225.1:0-3230 GCA_041164285.1 Pseudomonadota bacterium | reverse complement strand
GTTGAAATTAAAAAAGCCCTAAAAAATTAAAAAAAAGCTATTATACATACATATATTCTAGACAGGCGAGTGTCCAGATTTCGAGACTTGAAACTGGGTCTTCGGAAGACTTTGCCTCATGCTGCAGTGTCACTTTAATGAGCCAAATTCTGCCAATTTATCTATAGTGACTTCATGAGGTGGAGAACATGGCACGAAAGACGACTCAAGGTACCCCCATTGAACAAACAATTGCTCGAGAGTCAAAACAAGATTCTACAGCAGATGTTCGCATGCAGATGGAAGTTTTGCGGCGTGAGTTGCACCAGCTTGCCCAGCGAGCAGAAACGGAACTAGAGAGCAATTTGCGTGAACTTCCTGCACCAATTTTAAGCATGATTGGCAGGATAGCGAAACAAGCGTCTGCTTCTTCTGTGGCTGTTTTTTTCGACTCTAGTCTTTCCAAGTCATTCAAACTCGACGAATTCGTGCCTTTAGTTTTGTCCGAAGCTGATAAATTGCAATGTGGACTTGCTTGGTCTGGACGAGAGATGTGTTTTGATTTCGCCAATTCAAAAGTTTATCTGCCGATTGTAGTTTTTGAAAACCCGATCGCCGTCGCTGTTATGGAAATACCTACGCTGAGCAGCCTGAGCTATGAAAACATTTGCGCGATGGCATGTCGTGAGCTGAAATCTCTTCGGGCAAAACTCAAAAATTGCGAAAGCGGCAAATTAGACTCAATAAATGAAGCTTCATAAACGAATTGAGCAGGAAAACCATGAAATTGGATATGAAGAAAGCTTTTCAAGGTATCATGTTAGCTACGGGAAACGGCGTGCGTGTTGCGGTGGTAGACAGTGGAATCAACCCTCGTTTTCCAGCTTTGCGTGGAAGAGATGGAACGGTATTTGATTGCAGACAAGGTAAGGATGGTCTTGAGTTGAAAAAACTTGATAAAGTAACCAACTCAGATCACACCGGTCACGGAAGCCTCGTGCAAAGCTGTCTGGTGTCAGTGGCGCCAGACGCTGCAATTGATCATTTTCGTGTTCTCGACGATCAAAACGTTACTGACAGTTCACTGTTGTGTTATGTTTTAGATCATATCATTGAGGCAGGATACAAAGTGATCAATGTCAGTTTGGGCACTTCGAGTGAATATCATTTGCCTTGGTTGGTTTCACTTATGAAGCGAGCTTACGAGGCCAATGTTGTCGTGGTAGCTGCGTGCAGTAATGTTGGAAACTGGCTCTATCCCGCCACCTTCACCTATTGTGTCAGTGTCAATGCAATGTTGGCGGCTCATGCCATGCAAATTCGTTTTCATGAAGCCTCTGTGGTCGAGTTTTCAGCTATGGGTGTTAATGTGCCGGTTGCCGGGCCGTCTGATCAATCACTCTTTGTGTCAGGCTCAAGTTATGCAGCAGCACATGTGAGCGGACTATGTGCTCGCATCTTGGAGCTTCGTCCTGACTTTACACCACTTGACGTGAAAATTCTTTTGAGAGAGTACGCTGCGTCTCTGGGCGGGACGAGTCAGGTTGCTTAAGTTTTTTGAGGTCGTTCCCCAAACAAGGCCGTGCCAATTCGAATGTGTGTGGATCCAGCTTTGAGGGCAACCTCCAGATCATCACTCATACCGAGGGAAAGCTTCATTGGTCTAAGTTCACGTGAAGGATCACGTAGGGAGAACTCTTCCCAAAGAGCTCGTGCTTTATCAGCAAGTTCTTTGTACATGATTTCCAAAACATCATTAGCTTTTCCAAGTGGGCCCATTCCCATAAATCCCTGCCAATCGAAACCCGGATTTTTGACAAGAAGTGAGCAAAGCTGTCTTGCTTCTTCGAGAGTGCAGCCAGATTTATTCAGATCAAGTGGATCGACCTGTAGTTGGACGAGGACCTGAATTGGCTGTTCGGGGCGAGCAGATTTACAGAGAGCTTCAAATAAAGAAAATCTATCGAGGCTATGAATGAGGCAGCCAGTGGGAATCACTTTTTTGGCTTTGTTGCTCTGAAGAGCACCGATAAAGTGCCATGAAATGTCTTTAATATCCGATAATTCATCAATCTTTTTCAAATATTCTTGCACATAGCTTTCGGCAAAGTGTCGCACACCTAAGCTATAAAGTTCCCTTATGGAAGCGCAACTTTGACCTTTGCTCACCGCAATTAATGTTGGAGCTTTTCCTTCTGGAAGGTGGCTTGTACTTGCAGTATCGATTCGCTCGCTTAGCGTTCGAAGGTTGCTCACGAGGCTTGATGTCAAAGGTTGACCATCATTCATTTTACACCATCAGTCTCGAGTGATGATCGAGTAGCGCTGAAGAGTTTGGGCCAATTGTGACATTGGAAGGCCTACGACGTTTGTGTAACTCCCTTCAATGGACTCTACAAACGTCAAAGCATAACCCTGAATTCCATATGATCCTGCCTTATCAAAAGGCTCACCCGTGGCAATATAATTGTCGATTTCCTGAGGTGACAACTCTCGGAACAAGACTTGGGTCTGCACGACTTGGGTTTCCAGAACTTCACCCGTTGTCCCATTGCACAGTGCAAATCCGGTTAAAACGCGGTGGGTTCGTGCAGACAGTTTTCCTAGCATTCGACGTGCTTCGTTCGCATCTGAAGGCTTTTCAAGAACTTCATTGTCGTAAGCTACGACGATCGTGTCCGCCGAAATTATGATCGCTTTCGCAGTTGCAATCGGGTCGGCCGAGCAAACTGCAATACCCTTTTCGCGTGCATTTCGGAGTACGTAATTCTCTGGCAGCTCGCCTGACTGCCGTTTCTCCTCGATGTTTGCCACTACAACTTCATGTGCATAACCGCCGGCAGAGAGAAGGTCTCGGCGGCGAGGAGACGCACTTGCCAATATGATTTTCTCAAAGTTCATTTTCTTTCCCCCAACCAGCAGGTCTTGCCCAGTCACGGCGTTGAGTCAAGGTTTTTGTCGGCAGATTATTCTGCTATCGACAAAATTTTATCCCACTGGGCGAGCGATGACTCAGCACCGCCGCGATGAATGCCTAAACTATGGTCAAGGTATCATACTCCCTTCATGGAATCATCCGAGTAAGAGCGTGGTGAATATGTCAGATGAGTTTAAAGGCTTGCGCGACTCCGAAATAGAAGCGTGGGAACGTTGCGCTCAGCAATACCAATTTGCGTACGCGTTCATCCGTCTCCGTTATGGGGGGCAGGAGAGAGATTGGATAAACTCGTTTGGTGAGCTTGCCCTGGAAC
>JBEAPS010000224.1:0-6707 GCA_041164285.1 Pseudomonadota bacterium | reverse complement strand
ACTGAACTGCCCCGCCATCAATGGTTTGTCACGTTCAACGCACAACAGGTGCTGCGTAAGATCATTGCTGCCAATTGATACGAAGTCGCATTCACTTGTGATGAAATCAAGAAGCTGAACGGCAGCAGGAGTTTCAATCATGGCACCGAGCGCTGGAAAATGAAGTGTACACCGCTCGGATTCAGTCAGTTCTTCCCACACTGCTCTGAGTTGGCTTTTTACAAGGCGAATTTCATCGACGTCGGTGACAAATGGAATCAGAACGCGAATGTTACCCGAAGCGTTTGCCCGTATAATACTTCTCAGCTGAGCTTGTAGGATGGACCTTTCGCTCAGTAAAAATCTGACTCCCCTGAGTCCAAAAACTCCACCAGAGTCGTTGAGCGAGGTTTTTGCGGCTTGAGTATAATTTGCTGGAAAAGGCTTGTCCCCGCCGCAATCGAGCAGTCGCACTGTCACCCAGCGTCCATTTGATACCTCTGCGGTTGATTGAAAGTATGTTTTTAGACTTTCTTCGCTCGTAACAAAGGACGGTACGGCATTCTCCGATGAAGGGAGGTGTAGAAATTCTGTTCTCAGAAGTCCAATCCCCTCAGCGCCTGTGTTGGTGTAAAACCTTGAGTCAATCAACGACTCCGCATTCGCAAAGACAAGCATTCTTTGCCCATCTTGTGTCCGAGCAATCGACTGTGCGCTTGCCTTAAGCTTCTGCTGCAACATCAGGCTGACCGCTTTTCTAGCTTCTGCTTTTCGCAATTCACTTCGGGATGGGTTCAGGCTTACAAGTCCTGTGCTCGCGTCGAGTATTAAATGCGAGCTCTTCGATGCGGCACGAATGAGTCCGCTAGCACCAAAAACAGTTGGGATGTTGAAACTCTTAGCAAGAATTGCCGCGTGACACAATTTGGAGCCGGTCTCTGCAATAATTCCTATGATGCCTGCTTTGTGAAGCTGGATGATCTCTTGCGGATGAGGCTGGTGCACTGCAACAACTTTTCCCTTGAGCTCTGCTCCATTCTTAAATCTAAAGTTATGGGTGTTACAGAGTTCCGAAAGAAGCATGTCTTCGCAGGCATCAAGATCGAGAGCCTTTTCTCTGATGTGGGGATTTTGCATCGACGAAATCACATCGCGAACATCTTTGAATGCTTTTGCGACCGCTTCTGCAGCTCCAATTGCATCATCAAAAACGAGAGTTCTAATTTTTTGAACGAGAACCTCATCTTCGATGAGAGAACTGTAACAACCTAGAAGGTCTCTACCACCGGTATTCGGTTGATGGTTCTCTCTTGTTTTAATTTCCTGCCAAAGAATCCTGATTTGATCCAGTGCTCTACGCTTTGCCTGGTTGTACTTTTCCCACTCGTTATCGGGAGCAATGACAATGAGTCCGCTTTTGTTTGGATTCGACTGCACAGCAGGAACAATCAGCTGTCCAACAGCAAGACCGTCACAAATGGGAATCCCCTGGAAAAACTTTCTCCCGCTTGTCGCCCTCATCCGAATCCTCTGTGCTTGCAAAGCCTGAATCAAACAACTGTTTGACCGCTTTAAGGAGTTCATCGGCACGTGGGCCTCGAGTGATGAGCTCTATTTCACTGTCACGACCAGCTCCAAGGCTCAGAATTGACAGTAAGGAGCTCCCTAATGCTCTGGAATTAGTCGATAAACAGCGGAGTTCGAGTTCAGTCGGTCGGTGTTCTTGGGCACATTTCACAATTGACACGCCTGGGCGAGCGTGGAGGCCTAATCGGTTTAAAACACGAACTCTGGTTTTAAATTCAATCAAAGCTCACTCCCTGTCCTTGTTCCTGTGTTCGATACGGAGGTTCGGCACGACTTGTCTCAACCTTTCGCCCAAAGCTTCAACTATCGAAACGCTCCTATGTTTTCCACCTGTACAGCCAATCCCTACAGTGAGGTAACGTTTTCCTTCTGCCTGATACATTGGGATAAGGAATTCAAGGAGTTCCTGGAATTTCTTTACTAGTTCTTTGCTCTTATCGTCCGAAAGTACGAACTCCTTGACCCGCGCGTCGAGTCCCGTCAGAGGGCGCAGCTCTTTCTCATAGTGGGGGTTTGGGAGACATCGAACGTCAAAGACGGTATCGAGGTCGGAAGGGACTCCGTGTTTAAATCCAAACGAAACCAACATTAGCGCCATGAGCTGGTTCTCGAGCTCTGGGGCATAATCGTGGGTAATCAACTGCCTTAATGTTTGTGAAGGCATTCTAGAGGTGTCGATAACCCGAGTTGCGATTTGACGGACTGGCTCCAGAATTTCTGCATCGAGCTCAATTGCGTCCAGCAGTCCAGTAGGATTGAGGTGAAGTTCTTCAGTGTGCGACTGAGCTAGCGGATGACTGCGTCGAGTTTCGCGGAAGCGGGTCACCAGGACGTCGCAAGAGGCTTCTAGGAAAAGCATTTCGGTGGAGGTCATTGAGTTGAGTTTGGGCCAGCAGCTGATGAGAGCTGCAGGCATAGAACGATCCCTTGCATCGAGTGCTAGCGCGATAGACTTCGAATGAAATTGGCTTTTTTGACAGGCTTCTAAAAACTGGGGCAGTAGCTGTGCTGGAAGATTGTCCACACAATGAAAGCCGAGGTCTTCGAGGGCGCGTAGGGCTACGCTTTTTCCTGAGCCAGCCATTCCAGTCACTACAATGACCTTGTCCGGCATTTGGTAGCTGTCAGTCATGGGTAGAGTGTCGCTGCTGGAGAGTTCAGGCGTGAGCTTTCCTCCTGCTCAAGTATTCTGAGCACATCACTCGCGCCATTTGAACTGAGCAGTTTGTTCCTTAGAGATTGCGAACGCATCAAACGACAAATTGCAGAAATGAGCTGGAGATAGCTCACTTGTTTGGATGAGGTCGACGTAGGCGCCAAAACCACAAAAAACAGGTTTGAGTCTTGATTGTCGAGTGCAGCGAAGGGAACTCCTCGCTTCGAGATTCCAAAGCCCACAATGAGCTCTTGTATCTCAGAGAGGGTTGCATGTGGAATTGCGACGCCATGGTCTGCACCTGTGCTCGCTTTCGCTTCTCGCTCGAGAAGCTTTTTGTAAACATCATCTACATTAAGGCTCGTATGGGATGCGCATACCAGAGACGAAAGTTCCATGAGCAACGACGGCTTGTCTGTTGCCTGTAACTCTGGCGCTATGTGTTCGAGTCGCATGAACTCTGTGATACGGCTAAGCATCCGTTCACCCCTGCCTGAAATTGTCATCAGCTCAGTTGCTCTTGAGGATTAGGCAATTTGAGCCTGACTGTCAAATCAAATTGAGATGAAAGTTGTTAAATACTAGAATCTTCTTGCTCGTTTTGAGGAGGGAAGAATGCCGAGTGACTCGCGATATTTTGCCACCGTCCTCCTAGCTACTTTGACGCTTTTCTTGGCTTGAATCCATTCGGAGATGTCTTGATCGGAGAATGGCTTTTTTTCCGGCTCCAATTTAATGCACTCAGCAACCCAAGACTTTACCACCTCGTTTGCTAGCTCTCCTCCACTGTCGGTACTCATTCCAGAATTGAAGAAGTGTTTCAGTTCGAAAAGTCCCTGCGGAGTATGGACATATTTATTATTAGTTGTTCTTGAGATTGTACTTTCATGGAGGCCAAGTTCATCGGCAACTGCCTTGAGAGTTAGAGGGCGAAGATGCTCTGCGCCTTCTTCAAAGAAGTGTTTTTGCTTTTCAAGTATAACCTCAGTGACACGTAAAATTGTCTTGTTACGATCAGCCAATGCCTTGACGAATGCGCGTGCGCTCTTGATGCTGTCGTTGATGAATTCCTTTGTTGACTTATCAGATTCAAGCTGCACTGAGTCTGGTGAACTAGAATGTTTTTTTCGATTGAGCATGGTTGCGATGATGTTTTCATATTTGGCTGAAATTTTAAGTCGTGGTAAACCGTCTTCGTTTAAGCTCACGATCCATTCGTTTTCACGCCTAAAAATAAAAACGTCGGGGGAAATGGTCTGTTGACGCTCCCCTCCAAATTGTCGTGCAGGACGTGGGTCCAAATGTTCGCGTATGTAAATAAGCGCCTCTTTCACTATTTCTGCGGGTTTATTGAGCGCTTTTGAAATTTTTGAAAAATCTTGTTTTTCAAATTCCGTCCAGCAGTTCTCAATAATACGTTTTGCAAGGGGCGGCGCGTCGTCCTTTTGTTTGAGCTGAAGAATAAGGCATTCTTGAAGATTTCTTGCACCAATGCCCGCGGGCTCACATTTCTTAATCGACTTGAGTGCGTATTCGAGATCATCAATTGGAATATCGTGTTCTTCAGCTAGAAAATTCAATGATTCAGTCAAAAAACCATTGTCATCCAAGTACTGCAAAATGAGTAAAGTGCACTCAAACTCATATTCAGTGAGGTGCATCAGTCTCAATTGCTCTTCGATTTCATCATGCAAGCATGAGTCACCCACGTTGATTCGTTCATAGCTAGGTGTGTCAAATTCTAAGTCAGATTCTTCGCGCTGAAGGCTTTCCTCGCCCGGCATTTCTTTGAAGCGAGCGAGTAGTTCATCGATGTCAGGAATTGATTCTTCCTGTTGGGCGTTGTTTTCTTGGCTGCTTTGATTTCCTGTATCAAACTCATTTTGATCGTTGCTGTCAGCTTGACCCTCACCTTCCTCAAGGCAAGGGTTTTGGCGTAACTCTTCTGCGACCATTTCCTCTAGTTCATGTCTGCTGAGAGTCAATATTTTTATTGCTTGTTGGATCTGGGGTGAAAGAACAAGTGACTGCCCGAGCTTCATTCCCTGCTTGAGTTCAAACGCCATGTGCACACCTCAGTCGTAAAAAAAAAAGACAGAGCGGAGGATGTTTGTCCTTCCGCTCTGTTACGTTAACCTCGTAGTAGGGTCAATACTGACTCCGGCAATTGGTTTGCCTGAGTAAGAACCGATGTACTTGCAGCGGTCAAAATCTTAGACTGAGCAAGTCGAGCCGTTTCGGAAGCATAGTCAACATCACGGATTCTGGATGATGCCGCACTTAGGTTTTCACTGCTCACATCAATTGAAGTGATCGTCGAGTTCATTCGGCTTTGCATTGCACCGAGTGATGCTCGAAAGTCGGTGACTTTTTCCATCGCACCATCGATGGCTGCAAAGATGTCTGCAGTGTCGCCACCACCCAAGGTCTGACCGGTTTCGCCTTCGATGTTCAAAGGCAAATCATCAATTGCCTGATTGAGTTCTGATAGGTTATCGAAACTGATCCTAACAATGCCAGATGTATCATCTCCATCGACTGGAGCACTGGCGCCAACCTGAATGGCGAGATCAGTTTCTTGGTCACCTGAAAGAATTTTCTTTCCATTGAACTCAGTTCCGTCTTTGATTCGCGCGAGTTCCTCTCCAAGCTGCTCATATTCGCGGTTGAGGAAGCTACGCTCCTTCTCACCCACCGTATCCGACGCCGCCTGCGTTGTGAGTTCCCTCATGCGTGTCAGAATGTTGTTGAGCTCTCCGAGGCCACCTTCTGCAACCTGAAGGAACGAAACACCATCGCTCGCATTACGTTTTGCTTGGGCCAGACCACGAATTCTTGCTCTCATACTTTCACTGATAGCGAGCCCTGCAGCATCGTCTGCTGATTTGTTAATTCGTAGGCCGGAGGATAATTTTTCCAAACTATCGCTCATTTCGGCACGATTCTGACCCATTTGTCTTTGAGCGACCAGGCTCTCTACGTTGCTTTTTATTCTCAGCCCCATGACTGTTACTCCTTGTAGGAAAGACATCTCACCCTTGAGTGTCTTGGTTTATGCGTTGAGTGAACTTATTGAGCCTCATCATCTGAGTAATGAGAGTGCCATTTCAGGACGTGTGTTCGCCTGTGACAACACGGCAAGACCTGCTTGGCTAAGAATTCGATTCTGGGTCATGCGCGCTGTTTCTTCGGCGAAGTCGACGTCGCGGATTCGGCTAGATGCTGCGGCCATGGTTTCAGTACCTTGGCTGATATTGTTAATTGCTGCTCCCAAACGAGACTGGAGCGAACCAAGAACGGCGCGTGAAGAAGCGATTGTCTCGAGTCCCTTGTCGATAGCTTCAAGGTTGGAAGCAACTGTCTCACGATCGCCTGACACAAGGTCTGTGCCCCTGACACCGAGTGTTTCCGCATCGATGCCGTTTGAGTCGTCGCCAAACTTGAGCGTCAACTGGTCACTCTCAGTACCGTTGTAACCCACTTGGACCTTGATGCCCTCAGGTTTCTCGTTCGGTCTGAGAAGTTGAAGACCGTTGAATTCAGTTGTGTCCGCAATTCGGTCGATTTCTTGTGATAGCTGGTCGAATTCTTTTTGGATATACGATTTTTCTCGCTCACCGACCGTGTCTGAGCCCGCTTGTAGGGTCAGCTCTCGCATACGAACCATAATGTTGCCCATTTCACTGAGCCCTGACTCAGCGACTTGAACGAGCGATACCCCGTCATTTGCGTTTCTTTTTGCCTGATTCAGGCCGCGAACTTTCGCACGCAGGTTTTCGGAAATCGCTAAGCCCGCAGCGTCATCCGCAGAACGGTTGATGCGCAAACCGGAAGCCAACTTCTCAAAGCTGTTGCTGAGTTCGGTGTTACTGTTGGAAAGGCCACGTTGAGCAACAAGTGATTCAACGTTGGTACGAATACGAAGTCCCATGATACACTCCTCCCTGAAAAATCCAGCCTCAGCTCAACCCTTGAGCTGGTGGCC
>JBEAPS010000223.1:0-2940 GCA_041164285.1 Pseudomonadota bacterium | reverse complement strand
TAGAAGAGGAAACGGAGTTTGTACTTTTGTCTCTTGTTTTCACTCCACAAGAAATGTTGAGAAGAAGTGCACAGACCAACCCCATCGAAATAGTTTTTTTGTAAATCAGATTCTTCTTTTTTTTCGTTGTATTCATTGTTTTTTACCTTAAATGTTTATTTTGTTTTGGCTTGATAAGCATCATTGAGCCAACGGCTCAGAGCCGATCGGCGCTGGTAAAGAGTGACTTCGAGATTCGAGCGAACGGTGTTTTTTTCTTGATTCTCAGCCGAAGTTGACATCGCATCAATTTCATTTGAACGTGCAATTAACGCGTCACATTGGGCTATGGCTAAGCGGAGATATTCAATCGCTTTTGTAGCGTCTTCCTTTTCTCCCCAAAGATGTCCGCGTGCTGGACCACGTTCAATGCTTTCTTCAAACCACCATCGTTCTACTTCATTGCTCAGGCTTAAATCAGCCAAAGTGGCATTTAGCATTGCCACAATGTCATCAGCAGTTTTTCCCGACTTTTTCGCAACTATCGATGTCACTGTGAGTTGCAGAGCGGAGGTGACTGAGCCAAAGATGCGGGAACGTTTTAGCTGGAGCTCAGCAATCAGCGCACGTGCTTTTTCAAGGTCATTGAGTGCTTTTTTGCCAACATCAAGCAAGTCTTTCTGCTTTTCTACAAGGTGAGTGGCGCACTTCTTTGTGCTTTCCAGTCCTGCCGTGGCAGCTGCTCCGGCACGTTGCAGGTGCCGCACAGTTGCCGTTATCTCCACGAGTAGCAGGTGTTCGTCATTTGCTTGCTGCTGAAATGTTTCGCCAATTTTCGCGATGCCCTGAGTGGCAGTCTCGGTGGTTCGCCTGATTTCGTCGCTTCCATTTTCACCCGTTAGGTCAGAATTTTCGCTGAGAAGCTGGGTCTGTTTCGAAAAGTCGCTGAGCATGGCAAAGAAGGAGCTATGCTTTTTTACAAGGTCGCGTGTGCGGTTTGCCAAGGAGGACACTCGATTACGCGGACCGATGCTATCAAGCTTTTGTGTGAATGCTTCGAGGCCTGTGTAGACGTCTTCAAGACAGCGGTTTTTTTCTTGAGCTTCATTCATCAAAGCGATTGTGGTGTCGGTTTCAACTTTAAAACCTTCGATTTCTTCCTTGAGCCTCTCGATGCGAGCCACAGGACTTGCTTCGGTGTCTTTTGTGCCTGCAAAGGCTAAGGGTCCGGCAAGAAGAGGAAGGGTTGAAGAGAGCGTTGTGATCAGGAGGCATGTTGGGAGTTGAATGTTGCGAGTGCGTCTGTTCATGAGCAGGCTCCAGTGCGAGGGATGTCACAGTCTGAAGTCGTCGTTTGCAGGAACCGTGCCAGCATTTTTTTCTTTTGTTTTTCGCTCTATTCTTTTCTTGGTTGGGAATTTCAATTGAAGCGTGGCCGAAAATCAGCCAGGTGATGCCGGAAAAACAGACACTGTTTGACTGAATTTCGAGCACGCACTTGAAAATCAACGGATTTTTTCTATGGCACGGTGTGTGCAGTGTGTGAGCCCAAACAGCCTCTCTGGCTCCTTTGACGCTCTAGTAAGGAATTCGATGATGATTTTTAACAGAACCTCAACTGCTACACAGTTCTTTCTCGCCTCCCTCGCGGGCACACTCATTCTAGCTGGCTGTGGTAGCCGCAGTGTTCCTCAGAGTGCACAAGGGAATCCTGCGCACGAATCTCAGTCCCAAAATGATTTTGACGTACCTAAGAAAGAGAGAAATACAACCGTCGGCAGCGACTCCCTGCGGTTTTTGAGTGCCACTGAAATCGATGCCATCAAGCCCATCGAACAAAAAACAGGCCGATTCGCAGAATGTGGTGTTGAGGACTACTCCGAGCGACGCGATGCGCTTTGCGGGGTAGAAAGCTACCATCTTCGCAGCAGTTCTGCTTGCGAATCCATCATCAAGGAAGACCCTCGCTTCGGTGCGTTGGAATTCCGATTAGGAGCAGGTGAGTCCTGTGGAGTGGCCGAATACTTCTCTAAGCCAGACGAGGCCTGTGGCGTCGATAGAGAGGAGTTTTGGTCGGATTGGGATAAGGGGTGTCCTGCTGGATACGCTGAAGGCTCGTTGTTTACATCACTGTCGAATACCGAGACGCGGATTCATCGTATTTCTTGGACTGACATCCGTGTTCAAACTCGTCACCGCTGCTTGCGCTCGACCCCCAAGACCTGCGCTCTCCCTCAATTCGGAGTGAAGAAATTCAAAAGCTGCAGGAATGTTGCTTTTGGTGTCGAGCGATACAAGTCTGGGACAGTCGGCTATGAGACGTGCCGGAGTGAGGCTCATGGTGTTGAGAGCTACAATTCGTGTCGTCACGAAACATTTGGCGTCGAGAAGTACAAATCTTGTAGTCTCTACATGACGCAGCCTGAACTTGATGGTTATCTCAGAGCACAGAGCGATCTGCTCCCTGCTTTGAGTCGTACAGTGGTCGATTCCGCAGCCATTTTTTATTCGAGTGCTGGAAAAACAAAAGCACTGGCATGTCTTGTGAAAGAGATTGTCGAAAATCCCAAGCAACAGGAGCTCGCTGAGGACATCAAACGCCGATATTTCATTCTGACCGACAGATTTTGGTCGGAGGCGGAAGTACAAGAATGCGGTCGTGGCTTTGTTGAAATTGATGACGCTGAATGTTCGGAGGACGCTGTTGGTATCAGCTGCACTGCATTGCGTTCTTTCCGAAAAGCACACAAAGCCATGCTCACCTCTCGCAGGAATTTAACGCTTCTCAGTCAGGAAGTGCGCGAGCGTGGCAATGCAGCAGCGGCTCAAGCGATTTCAGATCTCGTCAAGGCTGCGCAGTAGGGTCTCGTGATCGAATGTTTGGCGCTCAGAAGGAATTCAGACCTCATGGACACCAACATTCATAAAAGCGAGACCTCATGGCTGGATCTGCTCGTCAAG
>JBEAPS010000222.1:0-2500 GCA_041164285.1 Pseudomonadota bacterium | reverse complement strand
TCCTTGATTCTTCTTATGAGTGCCTGGGAGTCGTTGATAAGGCAAAGAGTCAGGGATAGCTGACTCACCTTATCTAGTTTGCGTTTGGACATTACTCGAACTGTTTGGAAAATGTACAATGTAATATTGCCGGGCAACTCTGTCCCAAAAATTCTGAATCCCCTCGTTGCCCTTCCAAATTTCTCGCATCTGGCGTGCATTTCGTGGCCATCTTCTCCAGATTTCAAGGGTAGACTCAGGCAAACTGGCGACTGACCTGTTCGTCGATTCAGTCCAGTTTCTAAATGCATCAAGTTCTTCCTTTGTCATGAAAACCAAATACTCGCCGTTCATCGCAGCATCAAAAAGTTCCTGGAATGTATTTCCAAATTGGGTGGGCCGACCCAGCATGTAAGCCATATACCCCCATTCGTTGTAGTTTTCCTTATTGACATTGCTATAGCGAAGAGTGTTTTCCTTGTCCGCAAGCAGTGTTCGAATATCAGTTGTTTCAGCTTCTCCGAGAGTGAGTGTTAAAGAAAGCGCACCTATCCAGAATGCAGAGAGCCCAGCTATCAGAAATTTCAGTGAAAAGGCTCGTTTGAGTGAAAGGTAAAGTAGGATTGTTGATGCTAAAAACAGGCCTACAATTGATGCGGTGTTTAATAGGGTCCACCAAGGTGTTCCACCGTAGAAAATCAAATGAAAAGCTATGCCAGCTGCAGCCATAATCATTGACCAAGGGATGACGCATTTGGACAGTATTTTGACCAATGATTCTTCGCGACTCATGAGAACGCCTCCGATGAGTGTCCAAATTGAGGCCAAGAGTGGCAGTCCATACCAAGTGGCGCGATAGCCGAGTCCATAAAAGAAAATGAATGTCGGTAAAAAAAATGCCAAGCCAATCTTAATGCTATCAGTCATGACAATTCTTTTCTTTAGAGCTTCGCGCACTATCACGTTGATGCCGTATATAGAAAACAGACTCCAAGGAAAAAGATTGAATACAAAATTATTCAAAAGAAACATGAATCCGGAGTCCGAAAAACGAGCGCGGTTGATTTGCTCTCGATACATGTACGTGTCGAGCCAGTTCTCACGATCGAGTAAAAATGGAATTGCGTAGCCGGCTGAGCAAATGAGAATTCCAAGAATGAGAGAACCAATACGCAACTTGTTGCCTAGCAATCCTGAAAATAGTTCCCTCGACAAAAGAAAATATGTCACGACAGAAAGCCCAATGAGAGCACTGTGGAGTGGAGACTTAAGTGTTCCGGCAAGTCCAGCGCAAAGCCACAGCAGAAAGTAGAATTTGATGTTCCCAGTTTTGTGAGCCAAAATTGTTAACGATAAAGCAATGGCATAAAGACTCGTTACTTCGCTGTCCATCTGGCTGGAATAAGTGAACATAACAAAGGCGCCCGAGCTTGCAAAAAGCCAAGCCGGGAGAGCTCCAAGATTCTGCACATGCGGAAACATGTAATCAGCTGCAATGCGCAGAGCAACAACTGCTAGGGCAGCTAAAATGATGTTCATATAGACAGTGGACAGCATTGAAAATCCGAATAGATTGTGTCCTAAAATGAGCAGCAGATAGTGAAGAGGCCCCTTGATGTAATTGATTTCTCCGAATTGGAGCTGCTGCCACAAATGGCCTGCTCGGAACATCTCTAAGGCTTGGCCAACATAAACTTTTTCGTCTCCATGGATTCGGACGTGACGGAAAACTGAAAATGGCAAAGTAAAGAGAAGATAAAGCACACCGTGACCCCAAGGCCCAAACAGTCGCCAAAATCGCCCCACATTTGTTTGAATTACGTCAGAAAACAATTGAGTTGAGTGTTTCAATGTGCGTCTCCTCTTTGCTCTGCGCATCTTATTTGCCCTCGGTCCAATGTCAATTTATGCAAACCTTCGTTGGAGCTGCCGCAATAAATGACTTTGTCCCACAACGTCGGGTTTTTTGCACTGAGGCCCTGTGTGGCGAATTATAGGCAATCTGAACTCCAACATGTATTCCATCCATGCTTTGCCTGCTTTGGTTTTTGGTCTAAACTGGTCCTAAACTATTCCTAGAGAAGAGATGTAGAAGTCCTCATGCTTTGGTCTTATTTATTTGTTTTTGTTTTTCTAAGCGGCTGTTTCAAAAAAGGAATCCCCGAGAGGTCTCTCGTGCGCGCGGCACAGGTTTCGTCTACCGAGTCGACGTGTGCAAGAATTCTACCCGCTCAGGAGTACAAATCGCTCATTTCTCATCTCACACCCGCCGACCCACTTGTCGTTGTGAGCACCAACGATCTGCATGGACGCGTTGACGAAAAAAAGGTTGAACTGAAAATCTCCGACACAGAATCCCACTCAGTAACAGTGGGTGGGCTCGAGCGGCTCGCAAGTTATCTTGTAGCTTTGTGTCGAAAGTCCAAAGGCCGACTTCTGTATGTGGATACAGGCGACTCCTATCAGGGCAGTGCACTTTCGAACACTACCTTTGGTGCTGCGGTGGTCGATTCATTTTCAG
>JBEAPS010000221.1:0-2579 GCA_041164285.1 Pseudomonadota bacterium | reverse complement strand
CGAAGAGCATTGGTGTGGGCGACAGCCGTAAACTTATCGTTTTCTCTACAGACAGAGCTCATCGGAAGGCGCAAAATTCTCGACGTCGCCAACAGCGTTCGCGTAGCTCAAATCCTAACGAAGGCTCCAATGTGGATGCTGAAATGGCAGCTGTAAGTGGTGATGAACAGAACCAACAGAACAGAAGGCCATCCCGCAGACGCGGTCGTAGAGGCGGAAATACACACAGACCTCAGCAAAACACCAACACTCATTTTGAAGGTGGCCAGCCCGAACAAGACTCTGAGCATCGGGAAGTAACACCTGAAATTTGAAATCAACAACTGAGTAAAATATGAAATCCCCGTCCGACACCATTTTTGCACAAAGCTCGGCAATGGGTCGGTCCGCAATTTCTCTGCACCGAATATCGGGACCAATGTGCCTGCAAATGCTCAGTCATTTGTTCCGAGCCATCAAGAAAACCGCAGAAGGCGAGTTGATTCCTGGTAGAGAGCTGAACTTAAAACATGGGTTCACGCGGTACGGATTTATGGTCGATGACAACGGCTCAATCGTCGATGACTGCCTCATCACTTACTTCGAGTCTCCTTTCAGCTACACGGGAGAAGAGACGATAGAGCTTTCTTGCCATGGAAATCCGATCATAACTTCAAACCTGCACTCAATTCTGCGCAAACTTGGGTGTAGAGAGGCGCTACCTGGAGAATTCACGCAAAGGGCTTTTCTCAATGGCAAGCTAGACCTCACGAAGGCTGAAGCAATTGATCAGCTGATCCATGCAGAATCAAGTGCTGGCCTCGAACTTGCAAGAAAAGCAACCAGTGGCTCTATAAACAAATTTTCGCACAACATTAGAAGTCGGCTCGTTTCAGTTATGAGCTACTTCGAAGCCCACATCGATTTCGCAGAAGATGAAATTGGCAACTATTGTGCCGACACCCAAACGATTGAACTCAAAAAAATCTGTCATGAATTAATTCAACTCAGAGATTCCTACAACTCGGGACTTAAGCTTCGTGACGGTCAAAAGGTCGTATTCATTGGTGAACCGAATGCTGGTAAGTCGTCTCTGTACAATTCCCTTCTTGGACAAGAGAGGGCGATCGTTACGGACATCCCGGGGACGACGCGAGACGTTGTCGAAGACAAACTTCGCATCAACGGTCATGAATTCGTACTTCTTGATACTGCAGGCATTCGCGGCACGGATGACAAAGTCGAAAGAATTGGTGTTAGCCGAACGATTTCTTGCGCGGCGAATGCAGACATTCTTTGTTATTTAATCGACCCAACCAAGATAAGTACAGACACATTTGAAAGTGATGTAACTGCGACGCTGGCTCGCCTTAAAAATAATTTGCAAACAGAGAATAAATCAGCCGAAGTTATAGTATTTACAAAAAGCGACCTCTGGAGCCCAACAGTTCAAGAATGTGTGCGTTGCTCCGTGAAGTCAATTTCAAACCAGGGACATTCCTGTGTCACCACTTCAAGTCATGGCGAACAGAACAAACAGCTCACAGATATTCTGACTGGCCTGCGAGAAAAGCTCTTAATAAGTAGCGCTGTAAATGACGTACCAATTCTTATCTCAAAACGACAACAGGATAGAGCAGATATGGCCGTTCAGACTCTCACAGAAGCCCTGTACCTAATTGAAAAGGACGACTATCCAGAGAAGATAGCGTCCCTTCTGATAGCAACAACACAACACCTCGCAGATGTCATTGGAGAAGTGGGTAACGAAGATATTCTTACGCATATCTTCTCCAATTTCTGCATCGGAAAATAATCAATAACCGTTTATTTTTCCTGCATCGTAAGAATAAACACGAGGTAATTCTTTTGCTATGCGGATCAAAATTGATTGCTGATTCACGAGAGTGTCAAAAACTCTCTTTCCTTCAGGCTCCGTGCGAACCTGGTCAATTTGCTCTTGCAGCTTGTTAATACGTTCGCCATTGTCCTTAGCGTCCATAACTTCATCCATAATAGAATTGAAGCGCGCTTTTTCCTGTGGAGTCAAACCACTTGTGTTGGCATAACGATGATACTTCTCAATTTGCTTGGGCTCTGTGTCAATGATAACCGTGCCATCATCTTTCTTGTCCACGACAACACCGGGTTTTGTATATATACCCGCTTTCTGAACAAGATCGCCAATCTGCATGTTAGCATTTCGTTTAGGCACAGGAATAGACATCATAAAAACCTCCTTAATACTGCGGTAACGAATCCATTTCCACTTCATAATTCTTAGGTGTATAATTTTCCCTCAACATGAGATGCATCAACTCATTTTCGAGATACTTTAAGACCTTTTGATCTGTTCTTTTATTGGAGCGCAAATTCTGAACAACCTCATGAAGACCCTCTATTTCCTCTCTCTTGTCATCATTCTCAACTGACTTAAGTGTCACATTGTACGAAGACCGTTGATTTTCAGAGAGATGGTTTTTAACACCGCGACTGGCCTGCTTTTGAACCTCAGACAAGTTCTCATCGAGGATTGCAGAGCCACCCTCTTTTTTAACTTCCCTGACAAGCGCGGGTGTTCCATTTTTGAGGAAAACCAC
>JBEAPS010000220.1:0-6677 GCA_041164285.1 Pseudomonadota bacterium | reverse complement strand
CAGCGCTCGATCATAATTGAGACTATGTCTTTCAAGCGCTGTCTCGAGCATTTCTATTCCTGCACGCTTAGCCTCTTCGCGATCCTCGCTGCGCAGGTGTGCACGAATTTTGTTCCGCGCTTTGCTTGTGGTTACATATGAGAGCCAGTCCTTTGTAGCTCGAATTTTGTTCCCCGAGAGTATTTCAACCACGTCCCCGCTATGGAGAAGTGTCCGCAGTGGGCTCATGCGCCCATTGACCTTGGCTCCAGTTGTGCGCAAACCTAAGTCGGTGTGAATGCTGAACGCGAAATCGAGGCAGGTGGAGCTGCGTCGGAGTTCAAAAACATCACCTTTAGGAGAAAATACGTATACTTCATCATCAAACAAGTCGACTTTCACCGCCTCGAGAAACTCGTTCGGATCCTGCAGCTCTTTTTGATGCCTAACAATCTGCTTTAGCCAATTAAACTTCTCCAGATCTTGTTGGCTTATGGGTTCGTCTCCGGACCTTCCTTGATCGCGCCCCCGTTTTTCCTTGTAAGCCCAATGCGCTGCGATTCCATTTTCCGCGATGTGGTGCATTTCAGCGGTTCTAATTTGCACTTCAAGCAGCTCACCGCGTGTCGCGATGACAGTTGTGTGAAGGCTTTGATAAAGGTTCGCCTTCGGCATAGCGATGTAATCTTTAAATCTTCCTGGAACAGGCTTACACATGCTGTGAACGATGCCAAGTGCCTCATAGCATTCGGCGACATCGTTCACGAGAACACGGAGCGCAAATAGATCATAAATGTCTTCAAACTCCATCTGTTTTTCTGACATTTTTTTATAGATGGAGAAGAAATGTTTTGCACGGCCTTCAACTTTGGCTTTGATACTGTGCTCAATGAGTTCATGTTCGAGCGACTCTTTAGCGGCATTGATGACCTTTTCGCGCGCCTCTCTTTTCTGCGAGACACGCGCGACCAGGTTGGAATAGACTGATGGCTTGAGTTCCTTCAGGCAGAGATCTTCGAGCTCGGCCTTAATTTTGTAGATCCCGAGTCGACCTGCGAGTTGTGCATATATTTCGCTAGTTTCTTCCGCGATTCTTTGTCTTTTTTCAAGCGGAAGTGCACGAAGCGTTCGCATATTGTGAAGTCTGTCCGCAAGCTTTACGACTATCACTCGAATGTCGCGCGACATTGCCACGATCATTTTTCTAAAGTTTTCGGCAAGCTTTTCCTGACTGGAGCGAAACTCAACTTTCGCGAGTTTGGTAAGTCCATCTACAATTGAGGCAACACTCTCACCAAATTGCGATTCTACCTCTTTGACGCTCACATGGGTGTCTTCTACAACATCGTGAAGCAATGCAGCAATGAGTGATGTCTCGTCCATTTTGTATTCTGCGAGGATTTCAGCAACTGCTATTGGATGCACAATGTAGGGCTCACCGCTCTTGCGGAGTTGTCCAGCGTGCAGTGAATGTGCAAACTGATAGGCAGCTCTGAGTCTTTCGATGCTGCTTTTCTCGAGGTAGAGCTCAGTCTGAGAGGCCAATCGCTCAAAGGCCTGCGCAGCAAGTGCATCGATCGACTGACTTGCTTCCTCTGCGGGATTGGATTTTTGTTGATTGGGTTCGTCGGGGTGCTGGCTCACAATGACATTCTCCTTTGGAGAGTTCTACTCCGACAGAAAAAGCTGGTAAATTGGATCATATAACAATTTACTTCATCTCCGTCCCAAGGTGAGAGCGGTATTACATGGAATTGACAAACTTCATTTGGCATTTAGGGGCTGCGCTGGCGGCCATATGGGCAGGACTTGCCCATCGCTCGCTTAAAATAAAACTGAATGACCTAGAGCAAGGAGTGCTTGCTTCGTTGCTGGAGAATGAGGGTGAAGTTGAGACCCACCGTGCGCCTGCATACAAGCGTCGCAGAGTTTCAGCTCGAGCACGAGCGTTGCGGTGGTTTTCGTCAGATTTGGCGCGAAGTCGGGGAATTCAGGTGGAATTTGCAAATAGGCAAGCACTCTATGACCTACCTCAAGGTGATTGGTGTTTGGCCGTCCGTCGTCTTTCTGTTTTGCTTACTGATAAGGCTTTTTGTGGAGCTAGTTTGGGGCGAATCTGCCAATTGTCTTGGTTGTCGGAGGGGACGGCTGGACGGTGGGTCGTAGAGAATTGGAAGGGTGGAGAACATGGTTAGTCAAGTCGCCTTAAAGGCAATTTCGAACTCGCTGAAACCAAAGGCTTCAATTTTATTTGTCAGTTTGTGTCTTTTTCCAAATCTGACTGCACCAATGCTCGCCTTTTCCTCCGAACCTGTGAAACGGCTCTGTTCTTCGAAGTCCGCCCTATCGTCGAAAGATTTTCAGAGCTTGCTCTCTGGATTTTCGATGGGAGACAATAACTTTCGTGAGGCTTTGGTCTCAAGCATGTCTCAGAAGACAAACCCATGCAGAGAGGCACTCGAGCGAAGGCTTGATCAACTTCAAAGTAAACCAGCAGATTTTAATTCGAACACTGGACGCAATGCCGCTCTTACGTTGGGTTTAGTGCTAGAGCTACCATTGGCTTTGAAGATTTTAGAGGCTGAGTTGGAGATGGGCGAATCGGCTGAGTGGCTTGAGACGCTCAGACTCTGGAACCAAAAAGCTTATCGTTCTACTTTGCGAAAGTGGCTTGTCCAAGATGCATACAAGCGCAGGCAAGAGATGGGCTTTTTAGTTCAAGACCCACAGAATTACGGATTGCGTCAAATTGAGGAGCAGGTTTTTGACGACAGTGCTTCCAAGCGAACTTCGTTGGTACTGCAGCTATATTTGAAAGAGGGTTCTAGACTCAATCAAACTTCTGAAGAATTTGCTGCGCTCAATGTGCACTACGCATCTCTTAAACCTGGTGTGCGAAGGATTTATAAAGATGCATTCGCAAAGCTCGTAAAAAAGTCGCCCGCAACATGGGTGCAAGCATTTCGGAGGGAGCGCTCCTGGACTCAGTTTCAACTATTCGAACTTATGGAAGCGACCGGAGGTGCAGAAATTGTCCGTGAGCTTCTTTGGTTGAGTGAAAACCACATCGACAATCGAATGAAACTTCGTGCTCAATCGGCTCTCAACCAGCTGGCTTTGTAGGGTTGGCTTGGCTCAAGACAGCAGAGAGATTTAAATCTCACCACAGTCGAAGGCATTCATCGTTTCAGAAGTTCCGTATTTATATCCTTGAGCCGCGGTTAACAATGAATAATTAAAAAGCGGCAGGATCAGGAACAAAATCGAAAAAACCGGAGGCCAAGCAGGCGAAAAGCTGTTTGTGCTTTCTTGAACCGAGACATAACGAGATGCGACTGAACCAAATTTCACACTTTGGCCTCACGATACAACGCATAGAGAGATGTGCTGAGTCTTTGCTCTAATTTTTTGATATTTTATATAATCTTAATAAAATAACGTTTGCTTAGACCAAAACTACCGATAGTCTCACAAATGGTATTAGAGACTGCTGGGTTTAAAGTGTTGCCTGCAGCCTCGCCGTCAGAATGTTTCACGCTTACTGGCCAAAACAGACCTATAATACTTGTGCACAATCTCTGAAGTTTTGACTCATCACAGATTAGTTTGTTCCATCAGCGGCTCGGTCGTCTTGAACAGGCTGTTACTATGAAGCGAATTGTTTTAGCGCCGGAGATTACACTTTCGGTGCTCGCCTTGGCTTCTGATCGTGGACTGCATAAAGCATATCAGCTGGCGTTGGCACTCGGCAATCTCGGAATTCGCATGCTTGAAATTAAAAAAGAAGATTTCAACCGCTCAGCCGTGCAAACTTTAGTTCATGACCTCAGAGTCATCCAAAGTGAGCGACCTTCCGCTGAGTTTTATGCGGCGATTGAAGCTGTCTATCCCGCGCTTAAATAACTCAGGAATTCATGCGCATAGTCAGAACAGATTTGACGATGCTCTTAAACTATATAAGGCAGCGGTGGCGCATCTCGGGAACACACGACTTAAGGCAAGTGTATGCTAATAATTCAATTTAGTAGGGCGACAGGTCGGTTCAAATCTCAATTAATCTTTCGAATTGAACTCACTTTTGGTGTAGTTTTGCGCCATTCCATCTGTTGCCTCTGAATTAATTTGTGGTCGTAAGATTGCATTGTTTACTTTTTCTGAGATGCTCGACACGCTGAGGCTGTAGAGGCGTGATTAGGTTTCCTGTTAATTTTAGTCCATCCATCGGAACAGAGCAGAGGTGGTGGGCAATTAGGTAGTCAACTATGAAATCCGTCAGCCGGTGGTTCAATAGCGGATTTCTTGCCCAGAAGCTGGTTCTGCGCTTTTCGATATTTGTAATTGCGTCGAGTATTATTTTAATGACTTTTGTTGCGGCTCAGTCTTTTAGATCATTGTCTGGACAATTAAAAAAACTCTTTGAAATCGAATCTGAACTTTTGATGCAAAGCTTAGAATATCGTCTTAGAACGGTAGTGAACAGTGTGACTAGATTTAGTGAGCACAGACTTGTTGTCAATAGTCTCGTGAATCCGGGGACTGCTGCACAATATTTGGCAGATATAGTAAACGAGTTTGATAGGTCTAATGAAGTTGTTAGTAGTGCTGTCGTAAACCTTTCTGGACAACCCATCTACCAGAGCGACTCCGAATTTTCTAGTTGGTATAGGCCTGAGCTCACGAAAGATAGGATACACTCAAAGGACTATGAATTCTTATATTTGCCACCCAATTCACTGATTATTTTTTCTTCTATAAATTTGTATGGAACTGTTCAGGGATTTGTTGTCTCGAAGTTGAATCTTTCAGACCAGCTTCGTTTTGTTTCGTCTAGTGACACTCGTTACCTTTACAAATTTGAGGTTTTTGGTTCACCCGTCCTGTTTCCGGGTGGATTGGATTGGGATGCAAAAGGAGAAAAAATCTATTTAGAGCAGGTATTCACAGCAGATAAGTTTCCAATTTTGAACAGCATGAATTCTCGTTTGTTTATGCGAGTTGAACGGTGGACATATCTGAGTCCCATTTTGAATTTGTTGGTTCAGTTTACTGGTTTCCTATTAGTCTACACGCTTGCAGCAGTCTACCTTGCGCGTAGGTTCGGTCGACAATTGGCTGAACCGATATTGAAGTTAGTTCAGAGGGTGTCTCGAAGTTCTAGTACAATTGAAAAATGCTCACCACTGGGAACTTTTGATGAATTGGAGCTGCTTGCTGCTGCATTCGATAGGTCCAATACCCAAATGCAAAACTCTCAAAAAGAGTTGGTGGTTGCCAAGGAGGTAGCCGAAGATGCGGTCAAATCTCGTTCTGAGTTTTTTGCGGTCATGAGTCATGAGCTTCGTACTCCAATGAATGGTGTACTTGGAATGACTGATGTTTTACAGCTCACTGCGCTCTCTAAAGAACAATTAGAATGTGTGGAAACCATTCGTGGGTGTGGTGAATTACTTATCAGTATCGTTAATGATGTGCTTGATTACACAAAAATAGAGTCTGGAAAACTTCAACTTGAATTACTTCCGACTGACATTTTCAGACTCTCGGATCGAGTCTTGACACTTGTACGAAGAAGCGCCGAAAATAAGGGTTTGGAACTTAGACTTGAAGGTACAGGGCCAGTCAATCAAAAGTGGCTGGTTGATTCCGTTAGACTGCGGCAGATATTACTCAACCTGCTTTCAAATGCGATTAAGTTTACCGACAGTGGTGAGGTAGTTCTAAAAATTGTCATAACTGCTCAATCTCAGGGTTATGACATGTTTGAAATGAGGGTTTGCGATACGGGTATCGGAATTGCCAATTCTGATATTGAGAAGCTTTTTAAATCATTCACACAGACCAGCTTAAAGACTTCAAGGCTTTATGGTGGAACTGGGTTGGGCTTAGCGATTTGCCACAAATTAGTTAATTTGATGGGTGGAGAGATTCATGTTGAGAGTCAGCTTGGCCAAGGCAGTTGTTTTATTGTTCGACTTGGCTTTAGTCGTTTCATGGCGAATTTTCCTATCATCGAAAGTGCACGCGCTGCTTCTGGTGTTCCTGCAAGTAAAGTGGAATTTTCAACAGAATTTGCTCAGCATTTTCCGTTAGACATTTTAGTCGTGGATGACGATCCCGTAAATCGAAAAATTGTTTCAAAACTTCTTGAGAAGCTTGGTTATCAGTCACATGTTGCAATTGATGGGCAAGTTGCAGTTGATTATGTTTCTCGTTCTGAGGTTGATATTATTTTTATGGATCTGCAAATGCCGCGCTTAAATGGATTAGAGGCGACTATGCAAATTAGAAATATGCTTGGCATGAAGCGTCTATACATCATTGGTATGACGGCTGCGAACCTTTCGAGCGACGGGAGTACTTGTCTTAAAAAAGGAATGAATGATTTTGTGATTAAGCCCATCGGAATGACTCGACTAACGAGCTTATTGCGAGAAGCATATGCGACATTGCATCCATGAGAACAAAGTGGGAAATGACACACGAGTTGTCATTTCCCAGCGATGCCTATCATTGTGCGCTGATATTAGTTTGGAGTGCCGTTTTTGCAACTGTGCAGCTTTCGCTTGCTGGATCGGCGCCTCGGGCGATACAGGCAATGAGCATGCCGCGCTGCAGATCGTGAATTGCTTTGACTTGGTCTTTTTGCTCTTGCGTAAGTGACTCAAATGCGGGGAGCACGATTCTAAGTTCGGCAGAAT
>JBEAPS010000219.1:0-2908 GCA_041164285.1 Pseudomonadota bacterium | reverse complement strand
CAAGGAGGGAGCCGCATGCTGGCGAGGCGCACACCGCCATATTCGCTTTTTTGCGGAATTCAGCTCAGAGCGCTGAAGCGAAGCGCACTTTTCTTGGGAGCGGCTCTGCTTGCATCAGCGTGCGGAGATAAGTTGCCTAACCCTACAGCATCAGAATTCACTCACTTCGGTTGGTTCAATAAAAAAAAGAACCCAAAATTCGCCGAGGGTTTAGATTATCTTGACAGCAATCTCCACAGTGGCGGCATGGTCGGATCTCCCCGCGCCCGAAAAAAACACTGGAAGCTGCACTGGGATCCAGGACGCTGCACGGCACCGCGTGGAAACCAACTTGAAATCACACCGCAGCTCGAAGTGTTTGACAGGAAAACTGCTTACTGGATGTCATGGCTGAGTGTTCAGGCGTATCGGCAGGGGGCTGATGCTCTCTCACATCTGACCAAAGTTGGACTCTATAACGTCGACCTCATCAAAGAAGAGTCAACAGGCTTTCAGGCTTTTGTTGGCTCAACTGACGAGTTTGTAATTGTGAGTTTTGCAGGCACCTCAGAGCTCATCGATTACATCACCGATCTCACCTTCGCGAGCAAACCCGAGACGATTCGAGGAATTCCCGGCAACGTGCACATCGGTTTTCTAAATGTGCTCGAGCGCAGCTGGCCAAAGTTGCTCGAACTCGTGAATAAGCATTCCACCGACAATAAGCCTATTCTAATGACTGGTCATAGTATGGGTGGCGCGCAGGCGGTCATCAGTGCTGCTCGGCTTGCAAAACTCGGATTTCCAGTCGATTCAATTTACATTTATGCAGTTCCAAGAATTGGCGATGAAACCTACGCCAACTATATTGAAAACCAGTTCCCAAAAAGAATTTGGCGATTTGTTAACAATGAAGACCTCGTTCCTCGCCTTCCTCCACCACCCGTAGCTGCCGAAGCATTTAGCAGGGCTTTTCCTGGCTCATCGCAGGAAGCCATTAAGCTTGTGTTTGAAACTCTTCGCTACAAACATGTCGGACAGATGCTTCTTCAAGATGGGCGTGGCGGGTTGAGTGAGCCCAGACCTTTCGATGAGACTGAGGATGTGGCCTACTGGGACATGGTGCAGCAGCGGTCACAGGGTAAGAACTTGCCCCAAATGATTTTTGCAAATTGGCGCATGCTTTTTGACCACATTCCGTTTGCCAGTCACTGCCAGTTGAATCCCCCAAAGTCATCGCGCCACCGAAGCTCCACTTCAGCAATCCAATGAGGATTCAACCCATGCTTTTCCGCACATTGACTAAATCAACTTTCGCTTTGGTAACCTCTCTAATGTTTGCAGGCTGTGTTTCCAATCCACAAGTCAATGACGACAATAGCTCTGTGGTGCTTGGAGTCGATCCCGTAAAACCAGCTCAAATTGGCGATGATGAATGCGTCAACTATATTCAATTGGAACGCAATGCTGCTTATCAATGTGAGCTTGCCAACGGCGAAACCCGTCCCGTGCGCGAAGGTGAGCGACGCTCAACACCTTTATCGAAAGAAGATATTATTCAAATCGTCGACAAAAACATGGAAGATGCCGAATTTTGTATTGCTGAGGCGGAGCGTAAAGATCCCAAAGCAAAAGGTAAAATTGTAATCAACTTTGAAGTTGAACCTGACGGAAAAATTTCTGATGCATCTGTACTGAATGAAAAATCATCCTACAAAAACAATACAGCTTCGGAGTGTCTCATCGGCAAAATCAAAAGCTGGCGCTTTCCTGTTTTACACAACGATGACTCTCTCGAAATCAAATTTCCGTTTGCTTTCGGCGAAGGGTCAGCGTTGAATGACAGTCAATCAATGCCTTCAGGCGATCCATCTGTTTACGGAACTAAAAACTCTGGCGATGACGCTCAGTCGAGTTCTGTCGATGAAATCCCCAACAAAAAAACGATCAAGAAGACACGGAAGAACTAAGAACAGCACGTTCTCCCCTGAAAAACTCAACGTCATCTTCGTCGAACTCCTGCTCACCTTTGCTGCTACCTCCGGGAGTCAGTTGAACGACCGCAGCACCGGTTCCATACAAACCTTCATAAGCCAATACCTCTCCTCGGAAATCATTGCTGCTCCCCAACGCCGCTGAAAGCCACCAAATGGCTTTCAGCTTAGAGTCGGCGTGTGCCTCTTTTGCAAATTGACGCGCGAGCTGCGCCACATCTTCTAGCCTACCCTCGGCCATAATCTCCAAAAGCTTTCTGTTCCACTCATCGTCTTTTTGAGATGAGACACCATCATCCTGAGGTTTCACTGGCACTGTCCAAAGTCTGTTAGACAGTGCGGTCGATGCAATTGCCACGGCCCTCAGTTTTTTACGCTCAACAGCATCACGGGCTGCTTTGCCCAAAACTATGGTTTCGGCTCTGTCGGCATACATGTTGCAAGAAACCAGCGTACAGGGGATCTTATTGTCTGGATTGAGAAGCCCGAGTGCAACAAGAGATCCTGTGTCAATCGGAAATCCCTTGAAGTTGACACGGCGCATGTGAAGCCCCCTTTCCTGACCGGCTTCGACGATAGCATCGGCACAGGGCACATGCACAGGAAAAGAATATTCCATCGTTCCGAGATCATGGAACTCATGATCAACATGCACGCCTTGAGGTTGCGGGTCAGTCTGAATCTGGTGCCCAAGAACACTAGGCCACTGAGTCGAATAGATAACAAGTACGTCGGGTCGGAGCTCGATGAGGCACTTTCTCAGTTGTGAAAAAGCCGCCGCAACGCGGCTTGTTGTCACAGATTGCTCCGGAGCTAGAAGAGGCTGAGGAAGCCCAGGAACAATAAAACCGGCAACAAACCCATAATCAGACTCACCAAGATCAGATTGAGGACCAGAGCCCATGTGACTCGTTTGTTCCTGAGATTCAGTTCTC
>JBEAPS010000218.1:0-3798 GCA_041164285.1 Pseudomonadota bacterium | reverse complement strand
CACGGAAGCTTCGTCACCACTTTCACCAAATTCAATCAATACAAGTGCATCATCTCCAAGACGTTGAATGACGGCAACGCTTTCAAAGCCATCTTCAAGGGCTTTTTTTTCCTTCAAAATCTTTGAGGACTTTCGGCGATCATTCCAGAAGTTAGGGTCGGATTGGCTCTCTGAGTCGATCTCCATCATCCTCTTGCGCCGAAGAGGAGTGTCAAAGTGACCTCCGGATTGGATCGTATTTTTCGAGAATCTCATTCAAACGGTTTCTTTGTAACTCGCTCATATCTTCCCCTTATTCAATTCTGATGCTCTCGTATTTGTTTTGCACGGAACTGACAACCCCTAAGGAACCATAACCGAGAGCATTTGTTTGAATTGCGACTGCGAAAGTCCTAAGCCCAAACGAAAACTAGTAAAAAAACGCTCATCACATTCATGGTTTTCTCTAAAAGTAGATAACGGTAACAGAAACACACCAAAATCATTGAGACGCTTCAGAAGGACTGACTTATGTTTCGGATTAGGAAAAATACAAGTCACTAGCCCCCCTTGAGGTGGTTGCCCCTGCCACAAGGACTGCTCTTGAAACCAGCTTTCCAAGCGAGTTCTATTAGCGAGCCAATCATTACGCAATCGCTGGAAATAGTCATGTTGCCGCGAGAACGCATTTAAGAACCAATATGAGAGTTTTTGAGAGAGCGGATTGACCGTATGTGTGAGATAATTTTTTTCGCTCTGCATTTCCCTCAGCACAGACGGGTCACCAACACACCATCCCACTCTCAAACCTGGAGTGCCAGAGCATTTAATGAAACTACCGGTAACGAATCGACCCTCAGAATACACTGTCGGGCCGAGTGCTTCGTTGCTATGCAGAAAGCGATAATGTTCATCACCTACCACGCAACATTGAACAGACTCCGCTGCTTCTGTGAGTTCACTTAGCTGCTCTGCAGAGAACGTAAGGCCAGTTGGGTTGTGAGGATGATTGAGTATAAGTACGTCTGGTCGCTCAGTTACGATAGTTTTGACCCATTCTCTTATGGATGCGATTGGTCTTCCAAGCTCATCCCATATGACTCCTAAGCTCACAACCTTCGCCCCCTGCGAGCGAGGGATTTCTGTGAGAAGCTGAAATGCTGGAGTGATCACTGCAACCTTACTCGGCCGAAGTTGCCTCATTAAAAGAAAAAAAGCTTCACTCGTTCCTGTCGTGATTAGCACGTGCTCTATGGAGGCTCCTGGATGCAGTGATGCCACCTCATCCCTGAGTTCAATTGTTCCCATGTTGGGTGCGTCTGAGAGAGGAATGTCTAAGAGTGCTTCGCGTAGATTGTAACTGAAGGCTGTCTGTAGACCACTCAAGAGATCATCAAGTTTTTGGGGACAATGCCCCGACTCTCCAGCATTGTAACATGATGAAAAGCGGTTGCTCTCAAGCAACGCCTCCATCCAGAACTCAGTCAACGGTGCTTTACTCAAGGTCAGTGAGTCTCTTCATGCTCGGTCAAAATGTTATAGTAGGTGTCACGCTGAACCGGTGTGAATCCAGCTCGGCGAATAAGCTCAACCATATTTTTTCTGTCGAGACTGAACGACGTACCAGCAGCACTCACCACATTTTCCTCAATCATAATGGAGCCCATATCATTTGCGCCATAATGGAGTGAAATTTGTCCGATTTTCGGACCCATGGTGACCCAGCTACCTTGGATGTTAGGAATGTTATCCATCATGAGGCGACTGACTGCCAAGACTCTCAAGTATTCAGCTCCAGAAGTTTGTTGCAAATCTGGGTTCTTTTTGAGGAGTTCAGTGTGTTCACCTTGAAAGGTCCATAGGATGAACGCATAAAAACCATTCGTTTCATCTTGTGCATCTCGAATACGCAAGATGTGTTCAATAATATGTTTGCGCTCTTCCAGTGCACCAAACATCATGGTTGCAGTTGTTGGAAGATTTGCACGATGTGCAGCCTGCATCACACTGATCCAACGGTGGCTGTGACGTTTTACAGGACTTTGTTCCAACCGGATTTCGTCGGCAAGAATTTCCGCACCAGCGCCTGGAATTGAATCGAGACCAGCAGCTTTGAGACGCTCAAGAGTTTCTTCCACCGAGAGGCGCGACACCTGTGCTATGCCCTCTATTTCAATCACTGAGAGTGCATGAAGATGAATCTTGTAGCGCTCTTTTATGCTTTTGAAGAGGTCTTCATAGTACTCAATTTTGAGGTGTGGGTTAACACCACCTTGCATGAGCGTGCCAGTCCCACCCACTTCAATGGTTTCCTCAATTTTCTTCCAAATTTGTTCTTTCGGTAAAACATACGAATCTGCTTCGTGGCCTCTCCTGTAGAATGCGCAGAAATCACAGCCAACGCGGCAAATGTTCGTGTAATTGATGTTACGATCCAGAAGATAGGAAACCTTGCCCTGAGGGTGAAAACGCTCTTTGGCCTTCGTTGCAAGCCAGCCCAGAAGGTTTAAGTCACCTGATTCAAGAAGCATGAGTCCCTGTTCGCCAGTGAGACGTTGGCCCGCAAGAGCAGTTTGGTACGCCTCTTTCAAACCACTACTCTCGGCCGCTTCAATTTTAGACAACATAAGTGAATCGTGGACTTTTGTTTGCGGCACCTGCGCTTTTACGATCTCACTCCGCTTGGAATCTCGCTCATTGATTTCGCTCAGCGTAGGCGCTTCCTGAAAACCGGCTGCCGCTATTAAGCTGCTTTGATTCAGCTGCGCCTCGAATTCACGTACAGGAACTTTCGCAGCGCAATTTATGAGATAAGGATTATTTTTAATATCGAGTGAATTGTGATTCATCACTGCTGATCCTCCGCAGGATTGTCGTAACGGCGAATGGGCTCATAGACTGTAGAACGTTCAACCGGAATGCGACCTGCATCGCGGATCACTCCCAGAATCCTGCTTTTTGCCATCACCATACCTGCTCGACTACCAGCCATATTTGCTATTTTCTCTTCAACAACGGTTCCATCGAGATCGTTTGCGCCATAGTGCAGGGCCGTTTGAGCAACTCTCTCACCCGTCATAACCCAATAACTTTTAATGTGCTTGAAGTTATCCAACATGATGCGCGCTACCGCGATAGTTTTGAGATCATCCACGCCGTATGTGTGTCGGTCGATGCCGAGCTCATTGTTCTCCGGCTGAAAGGCAAGTGGAATGAAAACGTTAAAACCATTAGTTTCATCTTGAAGTTCGCGGAGTCGAATCATGTGATCTACGCGCGCACCTACATCCTCAATGTGGCCATAAAGCATGGTGCAGTTCGAGCGAAGTCCCATTTGATGGGCGGTTCTATGTATGTTCAGCCAACCCTCACCTGTGAGCTTTGTGTCGCAAATTTTCTCGCGGACGTAAGGTGCAAATATTTCTGCTCCACCGCCCGGCAAACTTCCAAGTCCCGAATCACGGAGTTCACAGAGAACGTCGTGTACGGTTTTTCGCTCTTTTCGGGCAAGCCAATCAAGTTCAACTGCAGTGAACGCTTTCACATGCAGATGTGGGGCTGTCGCCTTCACTGTCCTGATAATGTTTTTGTAATTCTCGAGTTTCCAGCGAGGATGTAGCCCACCCACCATATGAACCTCTGTAGCGCCAGACTCAGCTGCAACTTTTGCCCTATGAGCAATTTCATCTTCGGAATAGGCGTATGCTCCTTCATCACCCGGCTTCCTCGAAAATGCACAAAACTTGCATGACAGTGCGCAAATGTTGGTCGGATTGATGTGCCGGTTGACGTTAAAATAAACGTCTCGACCGTTCTTTT
>JBEAPS010000217.1:0-4043 GCA_041164285.1 Pseudomonadota bacterium | reverse complement strand
CCGTTCAACGAAACCGTAACAATTAGCTCAGACCTCAGCCAACTGCCGAAGTATGCGAGCCTGTCACTCATTCGCAGTCTCATTGCTTTGATGATGAGTTACACGTTCGCCATAGCCTACGGTACAATTGCTGCTAAAAGCGAGCGCAGCGAACGCATCATGATTCCAATGCTCGACGTATTGCAGAGCCTCCCTGTGCTGACTTTTTTGCCAGGTTTTGTAATTGCGCTTACCCACCTTTTTCCTAACAGCCGCTGGGGTCTGGAAATTTCGTGCATTCTGATGATCGTAACGGGTCAAGTTTGGAATCTTGTCTTTGCCTATTACGAGAGTCAGAGAAATCTCAACTCTGAACTCAAGGAATATTCAAAAATTATTCGCCTGACTCCCTTCGAGCGTCTTTCAAAACTCGATATTCCAAGTGCACTTGGTCCGCTTGTGTATAATGGAATGATGTCAATGGCTGGCGGATGGTTCTTCCTGACCTTGTGTGAAGGTTTTATTCTCGGCAACAAAAGCTACAGACTACCAGGACTCGGCAGTTTCTTGAGCGTCACCTTCGAAGCTCAAGAATATTCTGCATTCACCGCAGGAGTAGTGTGTTTGGTGCTGATGGTCTGGGGCGTCGACTTTTTACTCTGGCGTCCTTTGATTGCATGGAGCGCACAATATCGAGAAGTTGGCTCAGATGACAACAGCGCAGAGCGCTCGCTTTTTCTCACATTGCTCCGACGATCTGAAGTGACAAGTTTTATCGCAGAAAAAATAAGCTTTGCACACTCATTCATTAGAGAATCGTTCAGTAACCGCAATTTTAAACCACAGTTCCTTAAACAAACCGACGTCAGGCAAAGAGCACACTTGCTGCGGCATTGGCTCACATTCAATTCCTCAGTGAGTCGTTCCGCTGTTTCCAGCACGTCTGTCTGGAAAGGGCAGTTTATTGCTTTTGCACGCTGGTTTTCCGCTTTCATTATTGGAGGGCTCGTTTTTCTAGCTCTCCCTACCTTGCCTAAAATTGCTCAAAGCATGGCCTCGGTGAGTAGAACGGACTGGCTTGAACTCACAAACGCATTGTCAATGACTTTTCTGAAGGTCTTAGGGGTCATTTTTGTCGCAACATTGTGGACTGTTCCCGTGGGGCTTTGGATCGGAAAGTCTCCAAAAATCTCTCGACTCGTTGCACCTATCATTCAAAATCTGGCAGCATTTCCAGCTCCAGTCCTCTACCCGTTGATCGCAATGTGGCTCGCAAAACTAGATATGAACCCTCTTCTTGTGGCTACGCTCCTCATGACAATCGGTAACCAATGGTACCTTCTTTTCAACGTTGTCTCTGGTGCGAGTCGCATTCCACAAGAGCTACAAATTGTGGCAAAACTACACCGATTTTCATTGAAAGACCGCTTTTTCAAACTCTACTTCCCAGCAATATTTCCCTCTCTTCTCACGGGCTGGATCACTGCGGCTGGTGGGGCGTGGAATGCAAGCATCGTTGCTGAAATTGTTGAATTCCCCGGAGGGCGTATCCGAGCTGCGGGAATTGGAGCCGAGATCACCGAGGCGACATCACAGGGTCAATACCAACGATTGGTTGCTGCAGTCATTGTGATCACAATAGCCTTGATTATCCTCAACCGCACTGTGTGGCGTTCACTTCACCAACATGCCGAGGAGTTGAAAGAATAAAATGACCATTGGGGACTTTAATGATTTTGAGTAGCCTGAAAAAAGCAAAGCTGGCTCAATCGGTCAGCGACAACCGCAAAAGCATCGTATCGGTCAGATCGTTGTGCCGCGATTTTACTCGTCCGAACGGTTCTGTGGTGACGGTACTCGAAGGCATCAATCTCGATGTTTATGATGGAGAGTTTTTGGCAATACTCGGCACTTCAGGGTCCGGAAAATCGACCCTACTGAAATGCATGGCCGGACTTATGAAACCAACGCGCGGCTCAGTGACCTTTGCCCAGCCCAAAGATTCAGCCGACCCACTTGTTTCGTTTGTATTTCAGAATATTGCGCTCTTCCCTTGGATGACTGTTAGAGAAAATGTTGAAATAGCAGTTCGCCATTTGCCGAAAAACGAACGAAACGCACGAATTGAGGGTATACTTGAGCTTGTTGGCCTTGAAAGCTACGAGAGTGTTTACCCAAGAGAACTCAGCGGTGGTATGAGGCAACGTGTAGCACTCTCTAGGGCCATGGTAGGTGAACCCATGGTGTTATTTTTGGATGAACCATTCAGCGCTCTCGACCCCTTGACGAGTGAGTCCCTGAGAGCCGAGATTGGCCGGCTTTGGATGCAGCCGGAGCGTAAAATTCGGGCAACCGTATTTGTGACGCACAATCTCGATGAAGCCATGCAGTTGGCCGATAGAGTCGTTATTCTACAAGCGAATCCTGGAATGATTTACCGAACATTCGAGATCCCGATCTCACGTCCGAGAAACCCAAATACTGATGAGTTCCGTCGACTGGAGTTTGAACTCGAGAGAATGTTCGGCGAGCTACAGCTCGGCCGAATGCTTTCTGAGCACGACGAGGAGCACCATCTAACCGAAGAGGCTCACGAGGAAGAGCTTCTCGCACAAGAAAATATCACTCCAACCGAGGCAACCTCGGGAGAAAGTGACTCACCCTCGACTCAACCTCGCCAGCGTCGCGTAAAGCCCTTGATCAATACGAGCCTTGTATTGGTTGAGGGCTTGCTGACTCGACTCTCCGAGGAAGAAATTGGTATGGATCTCTATGACTTAGCGGACGACATGGGACAAAGCGTTGACCATGTGCTGCCGGCCGTAGCATCGGGAGAGCTTCTGGGGCTTTTGTTCACCCCCGGAACTCGCCTCGTTTTGACGGAAACCGGCCGACGCTTTGCGGAAGAACAAGATCCGCTTCTTCGACGAGCAATTCTGAGGGATGCGTGTTTGAATCTCCCTCTTGTTGCATCCATATACGAGCTTGTTAAAGGTACGCAGGAAGAGGGTCTCGAAAAGAACATCGCGCTTGAACAAATTGTGATGATGTTACCGTTTGAAGACCCCGACCTGCAGTTTGAGGCGCTTCTGAAGTGGTGTCGGCATGTGAATTTATTGACCTATGACACAAACGAGGCGTGCTTATACGCAGAAGAATAGTGTTATGAAATTGAAAAAGGACTTTGAACTTTTTAATGAACAATAGATTTCAACGAAGACAGACCAACAAGTCACACCCCAACAATTGCGGTGTGCGGAGGAAAAGACGGTGAACGAAAATTTTTCTGCCATCTTTCAAGCGAATGCAGCCTTTGTGGAAGAAATGTTCCTCAAGTATCGCGAGAACCCGATGTCTGTCAGCGAAGGTTGGCGCGCCTATTTCGAAGGGTTTCATGAAGGCTTTGAAACTGCCGTCAAACTTAAACCTGATGACAGTAACATGAACGGTCATGTCAACGGAAATGGACATGCTCACATTCAAGCCGGAGAATTTTACGCTTCACAAGATCAGATTGCTTTTGAACAAAAGGCAGCGGAGCTCGTGCAAGCTTATTGTCTTTATGGGCATCTTCAGGCTGACCTGAATCCGTTGCAAAAAAACACCAACAGACATGCTGCACTCGATCTCAATGCATTTGGCTTTTCACAGCAAGAACTTTCAAGGGAAACAGCAGCGGGAGCAAAACTGGGTTTACCAGTAATGAGTTTGGCTGCACTTCTCGACAAACTCAACGAAATGTTTTGCTCAACAGTTGCGGTCGAGTTTGAACACATAGCCGACCCTACCGAAAGAAAGTTTCTTTATTCAGCTTTGCCCCGACTCAATGAAACTCCCGACACTGCCACACGTTTAAATATTTACAAAGAACTCGTTCAGGCTGATGCACTTGAAAAAACTATTGCAACAAAGTTCATTGGAAAAAAGCGATTTTCAATCGAGGGTGCCGATGCACAGATCACGGCGCTAGAAACTATATTCGACGTTGGCGCGCAGTTGGGAGTAAAAGAGTTTCCGGTCGCTATGGCTCACAGAGGACGACTGAATATTCTTGTCAACTCAAT
>JBEAPS010000216.1:0-18544 GCA_041164285.1 Pseudomonadota bacterium | reverse complement strand
AGCGACTGATCTTAGTTCCTTCATTGACTGACCTGATAATCTCGTCGCGCGGGATTAAATCAGTCGGAAGTTGTGCTCGTCGTATATTGGCACGGTAAAGCACTGCCCCCCTCAGTTTCGTATAGTCGAGGTCAGCATCTTCAAGATTTGCTCTGGTTAGGTTTGCACCTTCCAAATTCGCATTCCAAAGACTTGATTCAGAAAAGTCGCAACCTTCTAAATTTGAATCCTTGAAATTTACATACGACAGATTTGCTCCAGCAAACGTACAGTTAGCAAAATCAAGCTTCGTTAGATTGGCTTTCCGCAAATCAACTCCAGAAAAGTCGCGAGTAGACTGAAGAATTTCAATAGCCTCTTTTCTTGTTAGAGTTTTGGGCTTAGCGCTCTCTGGATCGATTGCAATCCCTACACTCGCAGCACCTCCACCTTCATCGTCGTCATCTTCAGAGAAATCCTCGTCATCATCATCGTCAAAGTCATCATCATCAGAGCCACGACGAGATGAAGCGTTTGCTTTAGGCATTTCACGCAGTGCATCAAGACCACATAAAGACAATTTGATGTGCACCTTAAGTTCCCCTTTAAATCGGAATCGGGCCATAATCGGAAATCCCGACTGTTCTAACCAATTTATGGGCATAAAGGCAACAAAAAAGGCTGATCAGATGATCAGCCTATTGCTTCTCAAGAAGTGAGGGACATTCAACCTTCAGCCCCATTCACACCGTAGGTAGAGAACTTGCCCACAATATCATCTTCAGACAGCAGAGCAGCTTGTGCTAATCCTGTCACGGGACGCTTCGGTGGCATTGAAACATGCGGAGCTTGAAAGACACCATCAGACGCATCGCGCATGAGGAGTGTTACCAACCGACTCCGAATGACCACTTTCGGAACCCAAAACAAGTTTGCCAGATATTGAACCATGTTGGCACGCGCCGGAATCTTGGTGAGCTCAGCCTTCAGCAGCTCTGACGGAACAAGCAGGGCATTCGCCAAGTCGATAATTTCCGTCATCACCATTTCATCGGAACGCGGAGGCAAAGCAAACTGTTCACGCTCAGAAAGTACAATAATCTTTGCAACCTCGCGTGAAATCGCACAGCGAATATGGGAAGTAAGATCACCTTTTCGGTAGCGGATCACATATTGGCCTGGCTTAATTCTGTTCGAACGCGCTAGCCTTTCGGTAACCTCTGCCTGAACCAATTGAATAAATGACATCGATGCCATCAATTCAGGGACATAAACTGGCACGGTTTGAATACCAGCTTGCGCAGCTAAGGAATCTGCAATTTTTTCAAGCAAAATTTGACGATCCCTGCGCTCTTTTGAAAACAAAACGCCATCGTAATCTTTACTGATTTTAGATTCTTCTTCGGCTTCGGTGAAATCAAACCAAGCTTCGTCGAAATCAACCGCACCACTAGCGACATCTTCTATAAGCTCGACGTCGACGTCCAACTCTCGCGAAAGAGCCTCGAGCGCAAAGATACTGCGCACCGCTTTTTTGCCCCGTTTCCAGTGGCTCGTATCGCTCGGGTTATACTCGAGAATATTCCCCACGTCTTGGTCGTGCACCTTCGTTCCTGGTTTTCGAGTCTCAAGAACTTTTAGACAAAACTTAAATAATACCGCGGATTGCGGAAACCGCTGCTGTTCGCTGGCTTTACGCATGGTGCGTCCCCTGAGCGCTTGTAAACAATAAGTTTGAGTTGCTAGGCGAAACATTACTCGGAGGAGTTCAGGGGTGTCAACCGCAAAAGTGTGCTCAAAAAAAAAGTCACGCCTCTTGCGTGACTTTAGAATTTGAGCTTAGCCCACCGTAAATGCAGCTATGATATTTATATGCAAAGAAAAACCATCAATTTGATTCGAACTCTGCATCAACAACACCATCTTTCTTCGGTGTAGGTCCCTGTGCATCTGGAGCACCAGGCTCCTGAGCAGAAGTGGTTTTATACATTTCCTCAGCGAGCTTGTATGCCTTCTGCTCAAGTGCCTGCGCCGCTGCCTCGAGGGCAGCCTTGTTCTCAGACTCAGTCTCAAGCACCTTTCGTGCAGCTTCGAGCTCAGACTGAATGCCAGCCTTCATCTCTTCAGGAATTTTTGACTCGTTGTCTTTCAGTGTTTTTTCAACCTGGAAGCACAAGCCATCGAGTTTGTTTTTCGCATCGATCACTTCACGGCGCTCTTTGTCTTGAGCTGCATGAACCTGAGCATCATCAACCATGCGCTTAATTTCAGACTCAGACAATCCAGATGACGACGTCACAGTGATCTTCTGTTCTTTGCCTGTTCCCAGATCCTTCGCAGACACATTGAGAATGCCGTTGGCATCGATGTCGAAGGTGACCTCCACTTGAGGAACACCACGTGGTGCCGGAGGAATTTCACTCAAATTGAAGCGTCCGAGCAAACGGTTGTCGCGCGCCATTTCTCGCTCACCTTGATACACAGCAATTTCAACACTTGTCTGATTGTCAGCCGCTGTTGAGAATACCTGGCTTGCTCGTTTTGGAATTGTACTGTTGCGCTCTACCAACTTGGTGAACACTCCGCCCAGAGTTTCAATTCCCAAGCTCAATGGTGTCACATCGAGAAGAAGTACGTCTTTGACCTCTCCACCCAAAACGCCCGCCTGCACCGCAGCGCCAATGGACACAACTTCGTCGGGGTTCACTGACCTATTGGGCTCTTTGCGGAAGAATGCTTTCACCTTCTCGCCAACCAATGGAATACGTGTTGATCCTCCAACCATGACCACTTCGTCAACCTGCTCGACCGAAAGGCCCGCGTCGCGCAAAGCGTTTCTACAAGGCTCAATAGTTTTCTCGATGATAGAACCAACCATCTCTTCAAACTTCGGACGAGTCAGTGACAGAGCCAAATGCTTTGGCCCTGAGGCATCAGCTGTTAGGTAAGGAAGATTGATGTCGACCTTTGTTGTAGACGACAGCTCGATTTTAGCTTTCTCTGCAGCTTCGCGGAGGCGCTGCATTGCCATTGCGTCTTTTGATACATCAATCGTTGTCTGCTTTTTAAATTCTGCAACCAAAAAGTCTATGAGGCACTCGTCGATGTTGTCGCCGCCCAAGTGGGTGTCACCATTGGTAGCCAGCACTTCAACGACATTGTCACCCACTTCGAGAATTGAGACGTCGAAAGTACCTCCGCCGAAGTCGTATACAGCTATCTTTTGGTTGTGCTTTTTATCAAGACCATATGCCAAAGCCGCAGCAGTTGGTTCGTTGATGATTCTCAACACCTCAAGACCAGCAATACGGCCAGCATCTTTGGTCGCCTGACGTTGTGAGTCGTTAAAGTACGCTGGCACCGTGATCACGGCTTGAGTGACAGTCTGGCCAAGATAAGCTTCAGCCGACTCTTTGAGTTTGGTGAGAACTTTTGCAGATATTTCTGGCGGAGCCATTTCTTTTCCGCCCAATTCGATGACTACTTTGTCTCCGCTGCCCTGCTTAACCGTGTAGGGCATCTTGGATGCCTCATCCTTACGCTCAGCGAAGTGCATACCAATAAAGCGTTTTGCTGAATACACAGTATTTGTTGGGTTTGTCACCGCTTGGTTACGTGCAGCTCGACCAACAATAAACTCGCCGTCACGAGTGTAGCCCACGACTGAAGGTGTAGTGCGCTCACCTTCTTGGTTAGGAATCACTTTTGGTGTCCCATTCTCCATTACCGCAACAACCGAGTTTGTTGTACCAAGGTCAATCCCGATGATCTTTCCCATTGCTATTGTCCTCCGCTACGGGCATTCTTAACTTTAAGACACCAAAATAATTAACTTTTAACTTTCGAAACCAACTCCCTGCTGGCTACGTTCTGGAACATAATCGGGGCTCAATCTCTGTCAACATGCAAATCGCCATTTGCGTTGTCTCCACCACAGGGGTAGAGACTTTGCAGACTTAACGCACCGTGGACTGACTTCAGCCATGCACAACACAAAGGTGATTCATGGAACCACTCACCCTCTTGGTTGGATTCTTTACACAATTTGGCTATCTGGCAGTATTTTCGGTACTGCTTGCCTGTGGATTCGGACTTCCTATACCTGAAGATGTGACTCTTGTGGCGGGGGGGATTATTTCTGGACTCGGATACACACACATAGCCACAATGATCCTCGTCGGACTCGGAGGCGTTCTGATAGGCGACGGGCTGGTTTTCGCTTTTGGCCGAGTCTATGGACAAAAAGTATTTGAATTTCGGTTGATAAAAAAAATCATGACTCCCAGCCGTCTCGAGAGTGTCCAGTTAAAACTGGCGAAGCACGGCCGCTGGATTGTTTTTGCTGCGAGATTTATCCCCGGCCTGCGAACGCCCATTTTCCTGACGACGGGAGCCACCGGACAAGTGAGCTTAATACAGTTTTTTATTCTAGACGGGCTCGCTGCCCTCATCAGCGTGCCCGTCTGGGTTTACCTTGGATATTTGGGTGCGGAGCGCAGGGAGTGGCTCGTGCATTGGCTCCAGCGCGGACAATCCGCGACACTCACGGTTTTTGGAATTGCGATTGTCGGATTTATTCTTGTTCAGACTCTTAAGAAACGGAATGCAAAACGATGTCAAGCCTAGCGAATAAAATCGATCCAGAACAGGTTGTTATGATATTTTGCGGCTTTTTGGTCGCAGTCACTATGCGAGAGGCTGCACGCGCCATTGTAGCTCGAGGATTAGGAGACCGCTCACTTGAAACAGGCTCAAGAGCGACACTCAATCCTCTGCCCCACATCGACCTTGTCGGCACAATAATTTTGCCTCTTATCTTTCTGTCCATGGGCACTCCCTTTCTGATCGGTTGGGCCAAACCACTTGTTATGGACACCCGTTATTTTAAAAATATGAAACGCGACATTAATCTCGCCGAACTCGCTGGCCCGGGTGCGAACTTCCTCATCGCAACACTCTGCGCCGTGGCGATCACGCTCATCGGATACTCACCAACACAAATGTTTGAGGGCAGAGACGTTGCACCAAGGCTGCTCTTCGCAGTGGCACAGGGAAATATCGTCATTGGAATTTTCAACCTACTCCCATTCCCGCATTCAAGCGGATGGCGCCTCATTAAGAACAATGTGAATTACAATCTCAGCCAATCCATGGATCAACACGCTAATATCGCTTATTTTTTACTTTTCGCCCTTCTTTTGACAGGGATCCTCAGCCCTTTGTTTCATGGTGCGATAGGCTTGTTTGTGTTCGTGGTCCAAATTCTCTCCTGAGATCCCTGACAACGGACAAACGGAACGTTGGAGAGGCAGTATGACCAGTCAGAGGTATCAAATTTATGCTCATGCCGATGCAGACGGTGGAATAGCTGCTGCAATTTTTTCACGTTTTATTGCTCAACAAATTCACCCAAATCAGATCGAGATCGAAGTTCACCCCGTCAACCACGGTCCAGATCAGCAGGACTGGTGCCTGACTGAAATAAAGTATCCATGTGCGATACTCGACTTCTCACTTCACCCCGCTTTTCTGACAGAAAAGTTTTTTTCAGGCACATCGGATTCATTGCTTAAAGGACAAAATAACGTCGGATGCTACTGGATTGATCACCATCCAACGGGAGCAGGAATTCCGTTTATCACACCTGAAAACTGCCAAAGCATGCTCTCAAACGTAACGAGCTTGTGGGACGTAGAGGCGACGAGCACTCCGGGACTCATGCGCAAGCATCAAAAGCAACTCAGATTACCATCTAGTCTCATTGAAGAATACGAAGAGCTCATCGACCTTGCAGAGATTATTGATGCGGCTCTTTTTGCAGATGCTGAAGCAGCACATGATTTTTCAAGCGACTCAGTGAAGCTGCAGACTCTTTTTAGCGCAACACACCCTGCGATCGACCGTACGCGACTTTACAGGGCTCTCGTGACTCAACTCACGCGCTCTCCATCAGTCAGCGACTTGATGGGCTCTGACCCTATCTACCAAGCAGTCGTAGAGTATGAGAAATCTTTGGTCGCAGAGCAAAAGCGCATTTATGCAAAAACGACCAAACTCAATGGCAAGGTCGCCATTACTGATTTTACCCAATGGAATCCACAAAATTCATTCGCGGGAATGGGCAGATTTATTCCCTATCTTCTCAATCCAGACATTCTATACGCCATACATATTCTCCCTCCCAAAAATGGGATCTCATCCATTTCGTGTGGAATCAATCCTTGGAACAAGCCAAAGAAGTTCGAGAAGCATTTAGGTAATTATTTCGCAACCCATTTTGGCGGTGGCGGACATGCATTTGTTGCTGGCGGTAGGTTAAGTACACGAGAAACAAAAAAAATAGATGAACTTGTTTCGTTTCTTCAAAACTGATCTCGTTGTTACCTTGTATAACTGACGATACAATTTTGGGGTTCAACTCTCACCAACAGAGGAACCTCATGGAGCAAGCATTTCACTTCAAAAAAGTCGCAGTTTTGGGCGCAGGCGTTATGGGTGCTCAGATTGCAGCACATTTAGTCAATGCGAATGTTGAAGCGGTACTTTTCGACTTACCATCGAAAGATGGAAATAAAAATGCAATCACCCTAAAGGCACTGGGCTCTTTGCAAAAACTCGAGCCGACTCCATTTTCGACAAAGTCGAAAGCCGGTGAAATTGCGGTTGCAAACTATGAAACTGACCTTCATCTTCTCAAAGAGTGCGATCTGATTATTGAGGCCATTTCAGAGCGCATGGACTGGAAGGCAGACCTTTACAAAAAAGTCACACCGTTCATATCGCCCCGCGCAATTTTTGCAACCAACACGTCAGGGTTGAGCCTCAAAATGCTCAGCGAGTATCTACCTAACGGATTGAGAAATAGATTCTGTGGGGTGCACTTCTTCAACCCGCCACGTTACATGACACTGGTGGAGATCATCCCTGGACCAAACACAATTGAAACCGCCTTGGATCATCTCGAGGCTTTCCTCACCACAACGCTAGGGAAAAGCGTCGTTCGAGCCAAAGACACTCCAAACTTTATCGCCAACAGAATTGGTGTGTATTCAATGCTTGCGACACTGCATCACGCAGAGGCATTCAAACTGGGGTGTGATGAAGTCGATGCCTTGACAGGACCCATCATTGGACGTGCTAAAAGTGCAACTTACCGCACAGCCGACGTGGTAGGACTCGATACCTTTAGTCATGTCGTAAAAACAATGTCAGACACACTCCCAAACGATGCATGGCGTTCAATATTTAAATTGCCTGAGTGGCTATCATCCCTAATCGGTCAGGGTGCATTTGGCCAAAAAACAGGGGCTGGAGTTTACAAAAAAGTCGGCAAGGAAATTTTTGTGTTTGACTCATCCCGCAAGGAATACCGACCCTCTGCTGGCGTTGTCGATGATGAAGTCAATGCCATCCTCAAAAACAAAAACCCACAAGAAAAGATGGCAAAGTTGCGGTCATGCGATCATCCTCAAGCACAATTCTTGTGGAGCCTGTTCCGTGACCTGTTCCACTACTGTGCGGTGAACGCAGAGGATATCTCCCATAACTTGCGTGACCTCGACTTCGCGGTGCGCTGGGGCTTCGGATGGAGTGCGGGTCCTTTCGAAACTTGGCAGATGTCCGGATGGCAGCAGATCACAAGTTGGCTTCAAGAAGACATTTCAGCAGGAAAAACCATCGCAGCGGCACCGCTTCCAGCTTGGGTTTTGGAAACCAACCGCACAGGCGTGCACTCCAATGAAGGCTCGTTTTCACCCGCTCTGAAAAAAGACTGCCCTCGTCCATCGAGTGCTCTCTTCCAGAGACAAATATTTCCAGAGAAACTCTTCGGTGAGTCAACGGCGTTCGGAACAACCCTTTGGGAAAATGACGGAGTGCGCGTTTGGACAACAGGTGACGGCGTCGGAATCATGTCATTCAAGAGCAAAATGCACGCGATTGGCCAGGAAGTTCTCGAAGGCGTCATTGAGGGAATTCGCTTCGCCGAGCAAAACTGCAAGGCACTTGTGATTTGGCAGACAGAGCCCCCATTCAGTGCAGGAGCAAATCTTGCTCAGGTCAGTCAGCTCCTTGCGAGTAAAAACTATGCGGGTGCCGAAGCAATGGTCAAGCGATTTCAAGACGCCTCGATGGCGATCAAGTATTCAATGATACCTACAGTAGCTGCGGTCAGCGGACTCGCGCTCGGCGGGGGATGTGAGTTTGTGATGCACTCTGCAAAGGCTGTAGTTGCGCTTGAAACTTACATGGGACTTGTTGAAGCGGGTGTTGGTCTGATTCCAGCGGGCGGTGGTTGCAAAGAATTTGCAATACGAGCTTCTCAACTTGCGCATGGTGGCGATTCTTTTCACTATATCAAGCGTGCGTTTGAAACTATAGCAATGGCAAAAGTGTCCAAGAGCGGTGAGAATGCTAAGGAGTTGGGCCTACTGCGCGATCAAGATCATGTTGTATTCAACGTCAACGAGCTTCTTCACATTGCAAAGCAGCAGGCACTCGCTATGGCTGAATCTGGATACCGTCCACCACTGCGTGGAAAAAATATTCCAGTCGCAGGAAAAGGCGGCATAGCAACGTTAAAAATGATCATCACGAACATGCTTGCAGGCGGCTTCATCAGCGACCACGATGCTGCAATTGCAGAACGTTCTGCAATTGTGCTTTGCGGCGGCCAAGTTGAGGGTGGAAGCCTCGTTGATGAAGAGTGGCTACTCGAGCTTGAACGTTCACTTTTTGTCGAACTCTTAAAAACTGAAAAAACGCTCGCACGGATCGACTTCATGCTGAAAAACGGAAAACCGCTCCGAAATTAAACCGAATGATTTGAGGAGAAGAGAGAATGACTCTTAAAATGAAGGATGCCTACATTGTTGCTGCCACAAGAACTGCTGTCGGGAAAGCGCCGAGAGGCATGCTGCGCACGACGCGCCCCGACGATTTACTCGCTCACGTGTTGAAGTCGGCACTGAGCTCTGTCCCGAATCTGGATCCACATGAGATTGGTGATGTTGTTGTTGGCTGCGCAATGCCTGAGGCAGAGCAAGGCATGAACATTGCACGAATCGGTCTATTGCTTGCTGGGCTGCCAAACTCAGTGCCGGGAATCACTGTGAACCGATTTTGCTCATCTGGACTGCAAGCAATCGCATATGCTGCAGATCGCATTCGATTGGGCGAAGCAGACGTGATGTTCGCTGCTGGAACTGAGAGCATGAGCCTAATACCGATGATGGGACACAAGGTTGTCATGAACCCCAAAGTCTTTGAAGGTAATGAAAATTTAGGAATCGCTTACGGCATGGGATTAACGGCGGAGAAAGTCGCCTCACAATGGAATATCAGTCGCGAAGCACAAGATGCGTTTGCGCTTGAAAGTCATCGCAGAGCGGTAGCGGCATGGGAAAAAGGGGAATTCAGCTCAGAAATTTCGCCCTATACTGTTACTGAAAGCATTCTCGATGCGACGACGAGAGCTATTAAGACGAGTGAAACGCTATTTTCCAGAGACGAAGGACCGCGCCCAGATTCAAGCATTGAATCGCTGGCAAAACTTAAGCCAGTGTTTTCGGCAAAAGGCTCTGTGACGGCAGGCAACAGCTCGCAAATGTCGGATGGTGCTGCTGCTGTTTTGATTATGAGTGAAGAAGCGGTTAAAAGATACAATGTCACTCCGCTTGCCCGATTTGTCTCCTACTCAGTCGCTGGAGTCGCACCCGACATCATGGGAATCGGTCCAAAGGAAGCAATTCCGCGAGCTCTTAAGGCGGCAGGTCTCAAGCAAGACCAAATGGACTGGATTGAGCTCAATGAAGCATTTGCAGCGCAAAGTTTGGCCGTTATCAACGACCTGAAGCTCGATACTTCGAAAGTTAATCCGCTTGGCGGGGCAATTGCGCTCGGACATCCGCTTGGAGCGACTGGGGCAATTCGTATGGCCACGCTTGCGCATGGCTTAAAACGCAGAAAGCTTAGATATGGGATGATCACAATGTGCATCGGTACTGGCATGGGTGCTGCAGGAATTTTTGAATCGCTCTAAGTATCTTTCAAAAATCTAAAATTTCACCATCACAGGGGGTTGGCAAGTCTGACTCCCTGTTTATAATTGAAGTTGGTTAGCTTTTTACTATCCGAGAATTCAGGCACGGTGCCAGCCTGATACCTTTTGATTTCTTTCGACAGTAGGTGTCCTATGAAGTCCAATACCTCAGGAATTTTTAAATCTGCTTCTAAGCGTTTATTTGTAACAGCACTCGCGCTAAGTGCCATTTTCGGCGTTTACTCGGGCGGTGTTATTTTGTTTGCACCCGAGCAGCTCGATGATTTGAAGAACTCGGTCAGTGCACTGGGTGCCAAAGACTACACTTTCCCCGATACGCCACCCATGGCACACAGCCCAGAAGAAGACATCAAAACCCTCAAAACCTTTTCGAAAGTTTTTGTCAATCTTGCTAAGCAAAGTAGGCCAGCACTTGTTTTCATCAAGACAAAACGAGAGATGCAAGCTCGCGGTCGCGGTGGCTTTCCATTTCCCGATGAGTTTTTCTTCCCCTTCTTTCCGCCAGGAGGAGGAGGTGGCCGTGATCGTGGCGTGCAAGAGGCGGCAGGATCGGGCTTTCTTGTCGACCTGAAGTCTGGATACGTTCTAACAAACAATCATGTTGTCCAAGAAGCCACAGACATCACCGTACAGACATTCGATGACAGAAAATTCAAGGCAAAGCTCATTGGAAGTGAACCCTCAGTGGACGTCGCGGTGCTTCGCCTCGAGAATTTTTCTGCTGGCTCGCTCAAACAGCTTGGCCTGGCCGATTCTGATGTCGTCGAAGTGGGTGATTGGGTCGTTGCGCTGGGAGCCCCATTTTCACTGCCGCAAACTTTAACTGTTGGAGTCGTGAGTGCCCTCGGCAGAGGCGGTGTTTTGGGTGGTGGCGCAATTGAAGACTTTATTCAAACGGACGCAGCCATCAACCCTGGCAATTCAGGTGGCCCACTTCTCAACCTTGATGGCAAAGTCATTGGAATCAACACTGCTATCAGTTCACCCACTGGTAGTTCTGCAGGAATTGGTTTCGCAGTGCCCGCCAATATGGCTCGGCTCGCGGCTGAAATGCTCATCAATGAAGGGCGCGTTACAAGAGGTTTCCTTGGAATAGATGGACGAGATTTTGGTGAACTCAGCCCCGATGTTCTGCGCGAGCTCAAAATTAATGAAGACAGTCAGGGAACCATGATCGTGGGAGTGGTCAAAGGTAGTCCAGCCGAGAAAGCACAGCTCAAACCTTACGATGTTATTCAAAGCCTAAATGGCACCGCGATCACAAACTTCGCTCAACTTAGAACCCGGTTGGCGTTTACGAAGCCTGGAACTGAAGTCAAACTTGGAATTCTAAGAGATGGTAGAAAAGTCGAGGTAAAAGTAAAGATTGGACAGTTCAGCCCCGAAGTTGCGCAACAAGATTCCCTGGAGAACGGACAAGACAAAGCAAGCGGCGTCGTGGGAGAGTTCGGCTTGTCACTAAAAAATCTGAACGAATCGTTGAGAAAGCAACTTGAAATTCGCTCGAAAAAGGGAGTCTTGATCACGGGAGTCGCGCAAGACAGCTATGCATCATACGCGGGCCTAAGGCGAGGAGACGTTATCACCGAAGTCAACAGACGTTCTGTGAACTCTATCACTGATATTGAGCGCGCACTCAAAGGAAGTCAGGACAAACCAAAAGATTTGCTGTTCTTAATTGAAAGAAATGGCCGCAATCAACTTATTGTTCTCAGACAACGATAATATCTGGTGAAACAATGAACTTAGTTCCACCTAAAAAGCCGGCCGATGTCCAAATTATAGGTATTCATGTTGGCGGACCTGCAACACATAAAACAAGCCTCGTCAGGGCACGATGTTATGTACACAACCTCAAATTCAGCGGAATATCAGAAGATCTCAGCAGCGCTTTGCTGACACGGCTCGGTCCAGTTCTCGCTTCTCCACAAAACAGAGGCAGTCATGAGGAAAACTCGCCGCTTTTTTGGGAAGCGTTTTGTACTGAACTTGGTCCGGTGGCACAGAATGATCCAGATTCCCATCTTTTGCAAAAAATTGACGACCTGGGAGGAGCTCAGATCTTTTGTCTCGACGCACCTATATCCCTTCCAAGCTGCTCAACGTGCAAAATCAGTTGTCCAGGGGTTCAGTCTTGCCCCGAAAAAGCGGTCAGGTCGATGCTTGCACTCTGGAAAGAAGAACTCAAAAGCGAAGAGCGCAGTCGAATGCCCTTTCCCCACACGGAGCGTTTTTTTGAGACTTACGCTCGCAGGCGATACGAGCACCCAGGTCTCTCCGATCAGCTCGTGGTAGAACCCGCATTGTCGAGCAACCGAGCTCCGCTGACCGCTCGGGCACACCATCTTGCGCGTCAACTCAGATTCAAGTTCCCCAACTCAGTTGTCATTGAAACACACCCGTGGCTTGCCGCAGCTGGATGGGCGCTGCACTCAGCCTACCAAATCAACCATATACAGACGCTCAGACAACCTGACACAGGCAAGATATCTAGGGCTGGGCTATTGAAAAAACTGGAAATTCAGAGATACGCAATGCGGTCCGCACATTTTATTGAAGATCTTTTTCTTGAACTCAGTGACAATGTCGAGATATTCGCTGCTTCAATTGCGGCGTTGAGTGCATGGGGACTCCTCAACGATTTGTGTGACGTCAGGCCAGAGTTCATTGAGCAGGGGCAGGACGATCCACTCACTGGCTGGGCCATGGTTCCCCGAGAATTGGCAACATATGGATGGGGTCACTAAACTTCAAGAATTGAGCGGCTGGATTCTGCCAGACGGTAGCTGGAAGCCTGCCGAGGAGTGGTGGCATGTTTCTGTGCTCTATGATCTTGAATCTGAGCAGTGCACTGCGCTCAATGAGGAACTGAGAGGCGCACTGAAAAGTGGAGATGAAGCGCTGATTCGGCGCTCAGCTGCAAATTCAGGATTCATAAAAATATCGCGTCAACAACTCGATCTTATCTCATTAAACTTAAATCAGTTGCGCACGATTCAGCGCTTGCTGGAGCTCATGAATCCAGACGAAGAGCTTACGCTCCTACTTGACCACGGCCATCGTCAGAAAAAAATGTCCGTCGAGCGAATGTTGAAGCTCAGATCGGTCAACCCAATCACATCATAAAAAAAAGGCCCATTTGAGGGCCTTTTTTGACGGTTCACTGTGCTGGCTGAACGGGTGCAGGATCGGGGTTGCCGTTTTGTTCGATATCCGGCGCGGTCGGAGCTGGTGCGTTGTCGCCGGAGCTTGCCGCTGGCTCTGGCTGAGCAGGGGACTGAGCGTCAGCAGCAGGAGGCTGAGCAGGGGACTGAGCGTCAGCAGCAGGAGGCTGAGCGTCGGAAGCAGGAGCAACTTGAGGCGCCTCGATTCCCTCGGAAATGACAGACTCTAGTTCACGTGTCACTCCAAATTTGTCGTAGGTTTTGACCCAGGCCAGAGCTGTCGAGAGTGCAAAAAATGCGGCCCCAAATATCCAAGTTGCACGGACTATAAGGGCAACACCTCCTGAGGCTCCGAAAAAGCCAGCAGAGTTGCCGCCACCAAATGCCGAGCCAATTCCGCCCTCGTTCCCATGCTGAAGTGCAACTATAAGCAAAATGAGAACAATACTTACGACGACGAGCAATGTTGTAAGGAGACCGACCAGCATATTTCCAACCTCCAAGACCCCGAAAAAACCTTCGAACCTGAACCTATTACACAAAGCCGAGTCTGACTCAAGCAAGGCAGCCAAAATTCACTGATAAATGCCTTTTTTCCCTTTACCTTTCTTGAGTTTCGCCTTATGCCTGTGCTGCCGAATATGGCTTATGAGTTCAAGTCTCCTCTTAGTATCAGAAGCGAGAAAACGAGAATGGTTCGCTCCAGCAGCACAAAAGCATCCAAAGAAAAGAGTTCGGGCAGTCAAAGCAAGACTGCGGCGGCGAGTAAGAAAGCCGCGACAAAGGCAAAGCCTAAGGCGACTAAAGCCGCAGCCAAGAGCCCGAAGTCTGCATCGGCTGCCGATGTAAAGAAAAAGGTCACAGCCGCTGCAGCAAGTGAAAAGAAATCCACTAAAGCTGCTGCCACGCAAACAAAACGTGCAGCGGGTGCATCAAAGGAACCTGCATCGGTAAAAAAGACATCGCAAGCTGAAAAAAGTGCGAAGAGCAAAAGCGCCCGTGCAAACCAATCCCCAAAAAAGGCGCCTGTTAAAAAGCAGATCACCCAAGAACTGTTTGACCTCAACGCTGATATCGACACCTCAGATACGCCCGTAGTGAGTGTTCTGCCGCAGTTGAACGACATTTCACTAGATCCGTCAGTAGCTGACCAAAGAGCTAAAACTCCACCAGAGTTCATGGACTCACCGGTACCAAGTCACGCAGTAGTCCCAGCGGCCAAGGGCAAAAGTGCCGCACCAAAAGAAGTCTCTGATGAGGAGATTGAAAAAGTCACATTCAGCTATTTAGGGTTTAACGACGACATAATTGCCGCTGTGCAAAAACAAAACTATAAAAAGCCAACTCGAGTTCAGGCGCTTTGCCTCCCTCACACACTCGACGGCAAAGATGTGGCTGGCTTTGCTCAAACCGGAACTGGCAAAACAGCCGTGTACCTGCTCACTGCCGCACAAAAGCTCCTGAAAATTGAAGACCGCAAAGCTGCTCCCCACAAGCCCTTCGTGCTCGTTTTGGTTCCCACGAGAGAACTTGCAGACCAAGTCGCTCAAGACGCTAAAAAACTTTTCAGCGATCTAAAGATTAAGAGCTTAGCAGTTTTCGGTGGAGTCGATGTAGAGCGGCACGCGAATGAACTCAATCAAGCGGTCGATCTGGTTGTCGCGACGCCGGGGCGTCTCCTAGATCTTCACAGAAGCAAAAGACTCGAACTCGATCATATCCAGCTACTTGTCATTGACGAATGCGACCGAATGTTCGACATGGGCTTTATCGACGACGTTGAATACGTGTTGAGACATCTTCCAAATGAACGCGTTCAGAAGCTTCTGTTCAGCGCAACGGGAAGTGAAAAAGTTAAAGAACTCGCTTTTGAGTATCTAGAACAACCCGAATACATTGAGACCGATCCAGTAAGAATCACCCCCGAAAGAATCAGTCAGACTGCCTATGCCGTAACTGCAGAGCATAAGTTTCTCACCCTGATGGGGCACATTAAAGATCACAACCCAGAATGCGCGATCATATTTACAAATACGAAGGTGGTTGCAGAATGGATAGGATACAAACTTGCATGCAACGGCCTTGAAGTTGAAGTATTGACTGGCGATATCCCTCAACGCAAGCGCATGTCTCTGATTAAAAAAATCAAAGATGGCAAGTGCAACCTTCTTGTAGCAACCGACGTACTCTCGAGAGGTTTGCATGTGGCCAACCTCTCTCATGTTTACAACTTCGATATTCCGGATGACTCGGAGAGCTTTATCCATCGCATTGGTCGAACAGCCCGCGCTGGAGCAACGGGACATGCAATATCACTGATTTGTGAAGACTACGGTTACAACATGGGAGGAGTAGAAAAACTTCTCGGCTTCAAGATCCCACTCATGCCTGTGCCAGCATCTTACCTCAGCGCGGAAGATAAGTCGGACTACCCCTTCGACGCCAATGGCCGAGTCAAATCATATGGTCAATCGGAAGCCATGCAGGGCGACGCACACCAAACTGCAGATGGAACAATTGAACAAACATCGAGTAAGCCTGATTTTCAGTCAATGCCTCAGCCCAATCCAAAACATGCTGGTGAACGAACTGAGCGCATACAAGAACGCCCAGAGCCGACGATCCAGCAACCAAGACGCGAGGCCGGAGGTGCTCATGCAGCTGCAGCTCCGCACGGCCAGAAACATCGCCACCCTCAGACCGATCAAAAACACCCGACAAAACCGACGCAGTCAGATCCAGGAATGCCTGTAGCTCAGTCACAGCGGAGCACTGCTGGTAGCTCTGCACAGAATCAACATGCAAAACCTACGCCTGTGAATCAGGGAATGAGATCAGCAGAACCCCGCACCCCTGTCACGACCTCACAAGGTCACACTGCACACCACAGAAGTGCGCCGTTGGCAGCAGGGTCACATCAGCAGAGTCGGGACGAGCGAGCCAAAGAGACTATCGAGATGGCAATACTCGCAGCGAAGAAAGCTGCTGCTAGGCGGCAAGAGCAAAGCAAATCTGGCTCAACTTTGTCAGGTAAAAAACGCGGTGTTCCCCGCGTCACTGAGCATATCGATGAATTCGCATCGGCAGTGATCACTGGGGCACAAGAAAAGTTAGGCGGAGCTTTTGGATCGCTGCAGGAAAAGTTTGTTTCTCGCTTTGAAGAGAATTTCCCGAAGCTCTCTGAAACTCTTATCCGCCTCGGTTTTTTTTCGAAGCGATTCACCGACGAAGGATGAGAATTGATGGCAGCTCAGCAGGGTCACACTCTACTGAAAGTCGCCAGTCTCAACAGTTGGCATGGACTCAACGGTCACGGTTCATTGCGCTTTGGACAGCTGGAGACACGGACTGAGAGAATCGCACGACTTGATAGACAGCTTGCATGTCTTAAAACTTTAAATGCCGATGTAATCCTCCTTCAGGAGGTGAATCCTCTTCCATTTCGTGCGCATTGGTATGCTCAAAAACTAGGAATGAGGGTCGAGTATGTCCCCTGCAATTCTGGAATCAAACTTGGATGGGGACCTCCAGGCAACCTAAATGAAGGACTCGCAATTCTGCTTCCCTCGCATTGGAAATACGAATTCCTTGGGCGCAAACAGCTTTCAGGCTCCTTTCGCCTTAATCCCTTCCGCCTATCTGCAATTGCACATCCGTTTTTGAGTTTTCAAACCCATGAATCTCGGGTTGCTACTGCCCTTCGATTGACATTGCCAGAAGAGCGCAGAGTTGAAGGATATCAGGGTAAAAACTCTCTCCTGATTGCAGTGGCTCACTTACATGTTTCACACGCTCAAACCGAGGACAACGAAGAGATCTTGTCAAGAGCGGTTGCTGAAGGCCGCCTGTCTAAGGATGAAGAGAAAAAACTCATCAAACATTTTCGAGCAGCCAATACCAGAAGAATGACCGAAGTTGACCAACTATTGAGCTGGCTTGAACAACTGAGACAACCAGACGAACCGGCTCTTATGGCAGGCGATTTCAACTGCATACCGAGGAGTTCACCATACAATGCAGTTGTACGGCGTGGCTGGAGTGATCTTTGGACTGAAGCCGGCAACAGCGAAGACTCTCTGGAATCTGCCACTTGGGATGCCCCTCGCAACACGCTCACACAACGGGTAAAAAATTTCAGTCACACTTCAGGGCGCGGCAGCGAGAATGTTTCACGTTTGCTGACAGAGGCTGACAACGTACCTAGACGAATTGACTTCATATTTGGTCATCCATGTAAAAGCCGTCCCGGAAGTCAGAGATTTGAATTAGGCGCTTCTGGGGAGCTTTTGCGAATATCCCGATTTGGTTTCATCACCGGAAACCCGCTCTCACCAGAATCAATGCAATGCGATAACTTCTTACCCTACAAAGAACGTCAGGTGTTCAATTTTTCACCAGGTGATGACTCAAGTTTCATTTCTGATCATTTTGGGCTAGTTGCCGAATTTGGAAATTCCTACTTACCGAACGCTGATTGACTCTCTCGTAACGAGGCCATCATCCAAGCCGCCGACGCAACAGCAGCGGGAGTGCGCAAAATCCTTGGACCAAGACTGACAAACTTTAATTTCTGAGCCTGCTCCAAAGTCGCAAAATATTCATATTCACGGACACTGAAACTCGACTCAGGCCCGATGATACATGCCCAACCGCAGGACAATTCCTGACTCATAGCCTGAAATAGATGGGGAGTTGATACAGTCCCCGGCTCATGCGCAGGTCGTTCGTCACATACAAACATTGATATCTGCTCGGGCATCGATTTCATTTGGCTTTGCCTTATGGCTGCCTCAATGCTCTCCGCGTACGAAATATCTAGACACCAAGGCGACTTTGTAATTCTCGTCATTTCAGAGATTTGCTTCCTCATTTTTTCTAAACGAAATTCCTGCCTCGAACTTGTTCTGTCTGCCTTAAATAGAATGAGCTGATCTGCACCTGAATCAACAGCTGCCTGAACTGCCTCGTCTAGTGCTCCCGGTTTTGGGAGACCCACAATCAACATTTTTAAATAGCGAGGCCTAGCAATGAAGGATTGGTCATGTATTGCAACTTCTAGCTGGCGCTTTTTTGCGAGCATGATTTGTCCATAGGCAGTCCAACCAAAACCATCCGCAAGCTCCACCATCTCACCCTCTTTTAGACGCAACACTTGAGTGGCAAGATGACTTTCTTCAGGATTGAGCGAAAGCGTTTCCCCAACCATGCTCGATGGATGGCTTCGTTCACAATAAAGTCGCCAAATCTGCTTATATTCCTTTGTCAACGACCACCACCGTTATGTCTGAGGGAAATTCACTTAAATACCTCTGTTGCTCAATTCCAGAAGCTTCAAGAAAGT